>JAITEX010000170.1 GCA_031281765.1 Eubacteriales Family XIII. Incertae Sedis bacterium
CCGGCCCGTCCGCGGCGACCTCCTTGCCGTCCTCGTCACCGGCGCGTATAACTATTCAATGGCCTCGCATTACAACCGCATTCCGAAGCTGCCGATAGTAATGATAGCGACGGACGGAATAGGCCGCCTCATCGTCCGGCGCGAAACCTACGCCGATCTGCTCACCTGCGAAACCTGATAACGCAATACCTTCAGGTTCCCACTCTGTCCGCATATCAGGACGCCCTTGCTCCGCCACCCGCCGAAACGGGCAGTAAACACGCCGGGAAAATCGACTGATATAATAGTGAAATGAAGGCCATGAATAACGCCGGAAGTCTGATAGTTCCTCACCTGAGTAAAGTCATTGAATCCGATTTATAATTGGCTATAACTCGCATAAAAAATGAGTTATAGCCAATTATAAATTAATATAAAAACTAATTATTCTTGAAAAATCAATGTTGACATAAAGAATGAAGAGACGTATAATTGGCTATATCAAGTATTAAAATAAATGTTATAGCCAATTATATCGGAGGGATGAAATGGCGATTATAGGGCGAAATCATGAGCGTGAAATGTTGAACAGGCTTGAAAGCTCTGGGAAATCTGAATTTCTTGCGGTATACGGACGCAGGCGGGTCGGCAAGACCTATCTCATCAAAGAGCATTTTAATGGGAAATTCGCTTTTTATGTGACCGGAGCGATGAATACCTCGGAAATCGGGTATAGGGAACAGCTTGACAATTTTGCCGAAGCGTTATTTGAATACGGAGCGCCCGAAAAACCGAAATTAGGTAGTTGGGCGGAGGCGTTCCGGGCTCTTCGCGCACTCATCGAGCAATCGCTTGCTCCGGGCAAAAAAGTGATTTTTATTGACGAAATGCCGTGGTTGGATACTCCGCGGTCGAAATTCATTTCGGCGTTAGACTATTTCTGGAATAGCTTTGCGTCAAGCAGAAAGGATGTACTGCTTATAGCCTGCGGGTCTGCGACGTCATGGATAGTCAAGAAAATCCTCCAAAACAGGGGTGGGCTTCACAATCGCGTAACGATGCGAATGCATATAGAACCTTTTACGCTTGCTGAATGTGAACAGTATTACGCGGCGAACGGAATCGTTATGAACAGGTATCAGATGGTAGAGTCATATATGATTCTCGGCGGCATTCCGTATTATCTCAGCCTGCTTGATTCGCGCAAGAGCTTGTACGAAAACATCGATAATTTGTTTTTTTCACAAAGGGCTTTGCTGGAAGGGGAGTATAAGGCGCTCTATGAATCCCTATTTAATGAAGCAAGCGCGCATCTGTCCATTGTGGCTGCGCTTGCGAAAAAAGCAAAGGGACTGAATAGAAAAGAGATAGAAAACGCGACCGGGCTTACGGACGGCGGCGGATTGACGAGAGCGCTTGATGAGCTTGCATTGTCGGGGTTTATACGAAAATACCGGGCATTCTCAAACAAGAGCAAAGGCGCCATCTTTCAATTGATAGACCCATTTACGCTTTTTCATTATAAATTTATATCCCGGAACAACGATCCGCATTTCTGGCAGAAGTATAGCATTACTCCCGGCCATGCGGCGTGGAGCGGTTATGCCTTTGAGATGGTTTGCCTGAGCCATGCGGAAAATATTATACGAAAAATAGGCGCGGGAAACGCCCTTACAAATATATGGTCCTGGAAGAGCGATAAGAGTAAACCGGGCGCGCAGATAGATTTGGTCGTTGACCGTTCAGATGGGGTCATAAGCCTCTGCGAAATGAAATATCTGAATACGGAAGTAGTTGTCAACGCCGGATACGCAAAGGAATTGCGGAATAAACGCGCGGCATTTCAGGCCGAAACCAAAACACGCAAGGCGCTCCATACCGTATTGGTGACGACTTACGGACTGATAAACAATGAATACGCTTCCGAGATCCAGACGCTTGTGACCATGGATGATTTGTTCAGATGAGCGCCATCATTTCGCGTTTGTAGGCTTCGACGCCGGGTTGGTTGAACGGGTCGACGCCCATAAGGATGCCCGTGACGCCGCAGACGATTTCGAAGAATTGTACGGCTTCGCCGAAGCTGCGCGCGCTCATGTCCGGCAGGTCGATGACGGTTACGGGTATGTTCGCCGAGCGATGGGCAGCTAAGGTCCCGCGCAGGGCGGCCTCGTTGAAGCGGTTCATATCGCCGAGTTCCGCCGGCGGCTTTACGATGCGCAGAAAGGTCTCGCTGAATATCTGGTTCCCTTCCTGCAGAAACTGCCCGAGCGAATGCAGGTCGCGCGTAAAGACGACGCCGACGGGCAGCATGCCCTTGCCGTCCTTGCCCTCGCTTTCCCCGTAAAGCTGCAGCATCCAATCCGTAAACGAGGCGGCGGCCGGTTCAAAGGCCGCAATCACTTCGACGGCCTTGCCGGAATCCTGAATAGCCTTTCTGACGCAGGCGAGGCGCACAGCCCCGGCAAGCGCGGTCTCCGGCGCCCCCATGACCGCGCGCGCGCCGCTGACGATTTCGCGTATATCGATTCCGGCTACGGCGAGCGGCAGCAGTCCCACGGGCGTCAGCACGGAATAGCGTCCCCCGATGTCGGAGGGGATGGGGAAAGACTTCCAGCCGCGTTCGTCGGCCATCGCTTTCAGCTTGCCGCCCTGCGGGTCGGTGACGACGTAGGTGCGCGCGTCGGCCCCGGCCTCCCCGTATTTCCGGATAAGCAGGCTGCGCAGCAGGTCAAAGGCCGTGCCCGGCTCGAGCGTCCCGCCTGACTTGCTGATATGGCAGATGGAAATATCGTCGCCTTCGATTCGTTTGAGCAGGGCGGCATGATAGGCCGCGCTCAAATTGAATCCGGCGAATTCGATACGCGGGTGTTCCTCCGCGCTCCCGTCCGCTATCCCGCCGCCGATGAAGTCGAGGGCGGCTTTCGCGCCGAGGTAGGAGCCGCCGATGCCGATGACGACGAATACGCCGCTGTCCGCGCGTATCTTCGCGGCGGCCTGCTCAATATCGGACATAGCCTCGTCCGTCAGGCGTTCGGCGTAATTCACCCAGCCCGTAAACGGCATCGCTTCGGCCCTGAGCGCGCGCAGCGCTTCGCCGGCCCCGGCCGCGCAGGCATCCGCCGCGGTTAGTATGCTGTCGCCTGTTTCATAGTTCACGTTTATCATGGTCGCTCCTCCTCTTATTTCCTCTTATTCTACCAAATTTACGGGTTCATGTGTCAGAATCATGAAGTTTCCACAACGATACTGTGATACTCCTTGTTTTCCGCCGGAAAGGGCTATAGAATGGAGAATGTATGATGGAATAATAACAGCGGAGGAATGCGTGCTGAGAAAAATAGCAATAATAACATTGATAATGATACTGACGGTCAGTTCATCCGTCTGTGTTTCCTATGCGGCAAAATACAGCAGCAGCGATTTGGCGGGGGCCAAGCAGAAAACGCAGTCCGCGAAGTCCGCGCTCGACGCCGCGCAGCAGGCGCAAGCGGCCGTGCAGGCGGACGTGGACGCGCTGCAGAAAAAGATAAACGCGAGCGTGGCCCGGCTTACGAACCTGAACAATAAAATAGCCGAGACGCAATTGAAAATGGAAGAGCTGTCGGAGAAGCTGTTCGACCTTGAAGAACAGCTGAGTACGCAGCAGAGCGATTTGAACACGTGGCTCCGGCAGATGTATCTGACCGGCAACACGAACATGGTAGACGTATTGCTGACATCCGAAAATTTCATGGACCTTATCAGCAATATGGATATGGTCAAACGCATCTACGATTTCGATATGCAGATCATGCGCGAAATCCAGGAGAAGCAGGATGAGATAGAAAAGAACAAGGAAGAGCTGAAAGAGACGAGCGCTTCGCTGGCCGAACAGAAAGAGTCTGTCGAGCAGGAGAAGCAGACGCTGACGGCGGATCAGAAAGTCCTGGAAGCCGAGTTGACGAAAGCCGGCAAGAGTACGAAGGCCGCGAAAGACGCCTACAACAAGGCGATGGCGACCCAGTCGTCTATCGCGAGCAGTATCGCGCGGCAGAGCGTATCCTCCGGAAGCGGCTCATCGGGCGGCGGGAGTTCGCCCTCCTACAGCAGCAATCCCGGCGAAGCGCTCACGAGCGCTGACTTCCAAAAAATACTTGCCGAAGCGAACAAGCACCTCGGAAAGAGATATGTCTATGGGGCGAGCGGGCCGAACACCTTTGATTGTTCCGGGTTTGTCTCCTACGTATACAGCCACGCCCTCGGCATCGGCCTGTCGCGTTCCGCGCAGGGCATGGCGGGTTCCGTCAATAAAATCAGGGGGTCGGAGCGGCAGCCCGGCGACTTAGTCTTCTTCACGGGGACATCGAGCCATGCCTATATCTCCCATGTCGGCATCTATGTCGGCGGCGGCCGCATGATCCACGCGAGCAGCACCGGCCGGGGCGTCGTCTACGACGATCTGGACGATTCCTATTACGCGAGCAAGCTCTACTGTTACGGCCGCGTTTAAGCCGGGAAATTAAAATACACACAAAAAAACGGGATTGTGAATGTACCGCAATCCCGTTTTTCTTACAGCAACAGTTTATTTGAGCTTTGGGCTGCCCTTTTCAATAATAAGCGGCTTCTCTATCCAGTCGCAGGCGTTCCAACCCTGGCCTTTCGAAAATATCTCATAGCCGCTCTTCCAAAACTCCTGCAGGGCGGCCGACGGGTCCGCGTAGGACAGGACATCGCGGAGGGTAAAGAAAAACTCCGATTTTGCGGTGCTGTACACGGCTTTGTCCGGCCGTATGCCCGCGTCCGTATAGTCCTTTGTCGGGAAGGGGTAGGTGAGGATATAGAAGGATGGCTCCGCCACATTCGGGTCTCCGGGCCAGAACCCGAATTCCATCATGTTCTCATCGAAGGCTACGGCCTCTATAATGCCGGCGCCCGGCCAGGGGGCTTCCTCGCCGCCGAACAGTACGCCCGTCATATCGAAGGTCCCCCAGAAGAAGGACGGCAGGATGCGTTTGCCGCGGAAGGGCGCAATGAATTTGTAGATTTCCTCGTAAGCGAACACGTTCATGCGGAAGAAATCGATGGCCGCGTCGCGGTCGTATTTTCGCGGTTCGTGGTCCTCGTCGAACGGCGTCGTCACGGACATCTCCTGCGGCCCCGGATATATCTCCGTACCGCACATCACATCGCTGAGGCTGTTCGTGAAATCCCCGAAGTACCTGCTGACCGGCGTACCGGATATAAGCGGAAACGCGCTCTCCCTGCCGGACACGGTCGAAACGCTTATCTCGCTCTCATAGAGGTTCAGGTCGATGGCGAAAGCGTCCTCGCCGTTCGGAATCAGGCCCGTCGTAAACCCCCTCGGCGTGATCTGCAAAAGCACGTGGTTCCACTCGGGCTGCGCTTCCATACGCGAGAGCTTCACCTTGCCCATCATCTGCAGCAGCAGATGCAGCGTCTCGGCGGTATCCTGCCATTCAGTATACTTTCTGATGTTCAGTTCCATGGTACTACCTTCTTTCGTTGTTTCCTTAGACGCGCGAGCAGAACGGCCGCAATTGCTATCCCCGCGCCGGAGAGAAGCAGCAGGGCGATGTAGGGCGTTATCGTGCGCGGGTCGCCGGTATCGGGCGATGTTGAATCGGGCGGTGGCGGCGTTATTCCTATTTGCTCGTTGACCACGTTCACTTCCACGCGCGCCGGTTTGCCATCCGCGGCGGTAAGCACGGTAAATTCATAGCGTGTACTTTTCGTTACTCCCTCCGGCAAGGCATACCCTTTCGGGATATTCGTCTCTACAAAATAGTAGGAGCCGGGCGGCAGGCCCGCTATGTCTATGACGCCGCTTGAATTTGTAGTATAGTCGCCTATTTTGGCCCGCGGATCCGCTTTGTACAGGGCAAACCCCGCGCCGGCGAGCTTCTTCCCGCTGTCGCTGAGTTTGGTAAGCCGTACGCTGCTTTGATAGTTGGTGAAACTGCCGAGGTCGATGGTGGCCGGCGTATCGTCAAAGGACTCGTCGACGGTAAATGTTACGATGTGTTCGTTGACAAGATACCCATCCGCGGCGCCGCTTGCGGTATAGCCTTCATACACCCGATACTCCCCCGGGGCTAAATTGCCGAAGAACACAACGCCGTCGGCGCCGGATGTGAAGAGGCCGTTATCCGGGCCGGGTATATTGTCCCCGGTAGTGACCGATTGCAGGCCGAACGCATAGCCGGCCAAAGGCGCGCCGCTCGCATTGACTTTCAGGAGCCGCGCTCCCGCCCGGTAATTGTGGTAGGGTTTGCCGTCGTTGATTTGTATGGTGTCCGCTTCGCCGGCCGCTTCTGCGGGGATGGTGAATGAAGCTATCTTCGCGGTGTTCCGCGCATAGCCCGCGGGCGCAATTGACTCAACTACCGTGTAGACGCCGGGCGCAAGCCCGGTGAAGTTTACGATGCCGTCTGAACCGGAATACGCTATTTCCAAAGGTGTCTGCGCGCTGTCGAGCAGGGTGAATTGGGCGCCCTGAAGCGGCACATTCCGCTCCGACGTCTTAAGCAGCCGGGCTGTCCCCTGATAGTTGACATAGGAGCCGTAACCCGCTTGCGCGCCGTGCAGGTCGGGCAGATCCGGGCCATACGTATCTAAGTCTAAGAGAATCTTCTTCGAATTTTGTTCTTCGGTCTGTGTAATGGTGAAATCGAAGGCGGCCGGCCTCTCGGTATTCCGCAGATAGCCCGGCGCGGCGGCTGTTTCGACGATGCGGTAATCGCCGTTCTCAAGGCCGCTGAACGCGACCACGCCATAGGTGTTTGAAACGGTGACGCGCAGAGGCTTGTTCGGGTCGGCGCCGCTGCCCGCTGTCTTATAGAGGGAGAATTCCGCTCCGCAGAGCGCCTCGCCATCGGCGCCGGATTTGTAGAAAAAGACCGAGGCGTCAACGAGTTCATTGGGCAACCCTTCCCCGAGTATCGCGTCCAAATCGGCGACCATCTCCCCGGTCGCAGGGTTGAACTGAGCGGTCGCGTAGACGAGTGAGTCCGAATCCGGTCCCGCGCCGGTATTTTCGGGGACGACAATCGGTCCGAGCAAATGGCCGGCATAGGGGAGGTCAAAGCCGTTAGGCGCGGTGGTTTCCTTGAGCCAGTAATCGTCTCCGGGCGGGAGGCCGGTAAATTCGACCTTGCCGTTTGCGTCGGAAGTAACGCCGGTCTGAACCGGCTGCGCGGAAGAATAATAGGAGGGGTCTTTATCGTAAAGGTCAAAGACCGCTCCGGGCAGCGGCTGCCCGTCCATGTTCGCCAGGGCGGGCGGTATAGCGCCGCCGGTAAACCGCATCACCTTCGTGAAGCGGATCATGCCTTTGATATTCACCACGTAGAGATCTGATTGCGGGTAGACGCCGTCCTCGTCGCTGATGGTGATAACACTGGGCCGGTCAAGCCTGATGTAACCCGTCGGCGCGCTTACTTCCGTGAATTGGTAGGTTCCCGGCGGCAGGCCCGTGATGGTAAGGACGCCGTTATTATCCGTCGACATATTGCCGGGGAAACCGGGAGGGACCACCGCGCCGGCGGCTGTCGGCGTAGCCGGTGATTGCCAATTAGGAGCGCTTTCCGTGCCGGTATTGACCTTGAGCGAGAACTTCGCCGGATTACCCGTAATAGCCTTGATGTTTTCGTCTACCTTGTGCAGGGTCAGGCTGCCGAGGCTGTTTGTGAGCGCGATATTCTGGGACGCGGCGCTGCTTGAGACCGTGACGGCCTTACCGTAGAGCAGTTCGTCGCTGATAGCGTAGCCGAGAGCTTCCCATTTGCCGTTCGTCAATTCTTTGATGGTGTAATTGCCGATGACAAGGTTGCTGAAGGTCGCCTTGCCGTTTGCGTCGGTCACCCGGTTTACACCCACCTGGTTGCCGTTCTTGTCAAAGAGCGCGAGGGTCACGCCGTCCATCGGCGCGCCGCCCGTTGCCGTGGTCTTGGTCACTGCCAGAGAGACGAGCTGCCCCATAAGGACGCCGCCCGCGCTCGTGACCTTGATGGGGGTTTTCGTGTTGCTGCCCGGGGTCATGCCGCCCTGGTTTGTCGAATCGATGGTGACATCGTTTTCGGGCTGCGCCGAGGCGCTGCTGATCATGACCGAAGTGCGGAAGGTCAGGATGTAAGCGTGGTCGATGGTGGCGTTCCCGCCCGGATGGAGATTCAACGTCAGTTCCGGCTTGCCGTCCGCGTTTGTATCGTACTTCCAATCGTAGTCGTTTGTACTGGCTGGAGACGGCACGCCCGTAAGCGGATTTGAGGTATCCGGCGTCAGTGTGCCGTTGGCCGCCACGATGGCCGGGTATACCTGTATGGTATCGGTCTGTATGGTCTGTGAACTGGAGGTATTGTTTACCGGCACGTCATGGACGACGACGTTTGAGGTGGTCGATTGCGCGGGGTTGATTTGCACCGTCCAGTAGAGGTAGCCGTCGTTGCCCTGCACACCGCTCTTGTTCACCATCTTGCCGCCGCTCCAGGGCGTTACGGACGAGGGATAGGTGTGGTCTACGGAATTGTCGTTGTGCAGCATGGCCGTGTTCGTATAGGTGGCGGCCACGTCCTGCTGTACGCCGTCTACCACGTCGCCCACCGAGGTCTGGAACTCTATGAGGTAGCGGTCGTTTTGGCCGGGATTGGGTATGTCGGGGAAGCGCACCGTAATGGTATTGCTATTGCCGGGTACGGGGTCGTCAATCGAGAACTGCGAATATTCCTCCGGCGTCAGCTCCGCGCCTTTCGCGGTGTTTCCCTTCGCGTCCACGGAATAATGGTAGATGTGGAGCGAGAACGGTATGTAGGTCTGCTGCTGCGTGCTGCCCGGCGAGACAATCTGGTCCGTAAACACGCCGTTTTTCAGCGGTGTGGAGGCATAGCCGAGATAGGTACTCCACGTGATGACCTTGTTCACGGGGTCGTAGCTGCCGCTCTTCTTGCCGTTTTCCGTATCGGTCTGCGTCGGCGTATAACTCGCCTCGTCCGTGGAGCTGTACGGCTTGCCGCTGATCGTCCAGGAGGCGGTGGCGGTGTTGTCAAAGTAAGCGCCCGGCTGCGGGTCGGCGGCGTAGACGGTGTCATAGGTGATGGTGAAGTTGTCCTTCGTGGTGGCATAGCTTCCGGTGAAAGTGATGGTGAATGTTTGCTTTCCGCTTACGGTCTGAGTCGAAAGCGTGTAATCCGTGCCGGAGACCAAGTCCTTGCCGGAATAGGAGTCGTGTACCAGAAGCGTACTCTGCACTAAGGTATGCCCCGTAGAGAGGGTATCGACGAATTTCAAACCCGTTATCTGATGCCGGTCGTTGTTGACGACGTTCTGCCAGGACAGACGCTTGGTGCCGATATTGATGGCCTGAAGCCATTTGATGATGCCCGTCTGCTTGACGGTGGTAGTGGTAGAGGACTCCGTCGGCGGGTTCGCGCCCGTACTCGACGTGTTCTTGACCGTGTAGTTGCTGTTAACGACGCCGTTCGGGTCGACGGTCCCGTTTGCGATGTTGCCGGTAGCGTAGGTCTGGTAGACGATGTCGTACGCCTGCCCGTTTACGCCGTTATTGAACTGCACCGCGAAGGCGCCCGCGGAGGTCGTTACCGTATAATTGCCGGAACCAAGCGGCGTCGTGCCGCGGATCGGCGTGCCGTCGGCGGCGAAGGTCACCGGATAGATTTTTACCGTCGAGGGGTCAAATCCCATGCCGCCGCCTTGCGAAGCGGCCGTGCCCGCGGCGTAGGGGTCATAGACATCCGTTATGCGCGCTTGAGCGGCGGTGTAGGCCCCTTGATTGTAATTGTACCGCAGCGCGAACTGATAGGTCTGGCGCCGCGTCGGGCTTTCGCCCGGAACGGTTTCCGTGGACGTCCCCGTGCTTATCTTCTCAAGGAGCTTGCCGTAATTGGCCTTGACGGTGCTCGTCGAACTGAGCGGCGTCGGGAATTCATTCGAGGTCACGGAGGCGCTGTTCGTAAACGTATAGGCCCCGCCTGTCTGGGTGATCTGCGACGTGTCCACGGGCGTGACATAGGTGATTTTGTAGGCGTCGCTCGTCACGCCGGGGAAGTTTACTTTGAAATCCGGGGCGGGGCCCACGGTATAGGCTACGGTCGGGTTCGTCTCGGAGCCCGCGACCGGGTTTCCGTAAACGTCCACGCGGATTTTCTGCACCTTGACGGTGGTGCTGCCCATCACGAGGTGCGCCGGGAAGGTGTCGGTGACGGTCATATTCGTTACGGAGCGCATCGCCTTGTTGACAAGCACGGTCCACGTGATGGAATCCGGGTTACGCTCGCTTGACAGCGCGCCGCTTTTCTCGATGCCGCTCGAGGTCTGCGGTCTCAGGTTGACCGTGGCCGTCATATTCTGGTCGTTCGGGAATTTGATGCTCGTCTGTCCGGGGGTCAGCGAGCCGTTTTGATAGAGGCTGCCCTGGAAGTAGAGACTGCCCTTCAGCTCGCCGGCCGATTGGACCTTGTCGGTAAAGATGATGTGTACCGTGCCGCCGCCGCTGCCGGAGGGTGGCATGACCACGTCGAAATATCCGTACAGCACGCCCTTGCTGTCGTAGAGCGGCACATTGGAGATGCCCTGCGTGACCGTTACATTGGTCGGCAGCTTGATGTCATAATAGTCGCCCGCTTCGACGCTTTTACTGATATAGGCCGGAATGTCAAGCCCCACATTGAAGTTTATAATGGAGTCGATAGTAGGGTCAGTGACTGCGTTCCCCTTGCTGTCGGTAAATGACAGCTGCATCCCGGTGGTGATCGACGCGGTAGAGGCGTCCGGGAAGTACGTGCGTATGTCCGTGGTGGGACGCGCCTTAAGATTCGAGTCGGCGGCGAGAAGCGTAACGGGCGCGGATACGACCGCGGCGTTTCCCTCATCGCCCTGCGCCAACGCCAACGGCGCCGAAAGCGTTTGGAAAACCAACGCCAAAACTACCCCCATCGCAACGATGAGAAATGAACGTCTGACCATTTTGCATCTCATGACCCCGTCTCCCCTGTATTCAGCAACAAAATTATCTGTTTACAACAATTATACCATGCCAACCCGCGTTTCGTTTAAAGAAATCCGTCGCTTTGGCCACACAACGCGGCGTCAATTTTTCAAAAGCGCTGAAGTCGGCGCTCACAGAGGAACTCGATAGAGCCCGAAATTTATCAAGCGGATTACCTCCAAATGACAAGACAGTGCCTTGATTATGGGAAATATTGCGTGGACAAAAAGGGAAGTTTAATTATAAAATTTCACTGTAAAAAGGTTGGGCCCATCGCAATCATGCATTATAGGGTAAAAAATTGGGCTCGGGAAAAAAGGAGGTTGATATGGCAGAAGCAAGAATCGTAAACAAGAGCGAGCGGACGCTGTCGCGCGGCATCAGGTCGTGGCATGTATCGCTTATTGCTCTCGGCGGGATAATAGGGTCCTGCTATTTCCTCGGACTGGGTTTGACGTTCCATGATATGGGCGCGGGCGCAGTCCTTATTTCTTATGCGCTCGCGGGCCTGACGATTTACGGCGTCATGCAGAGTTTCGCGGAGCTGCTCGTCAATATTCCGAGGCGCGGGTCTTTCGTATCGTACACGCGCGAATTTATGGGCGATACGGCGTCGGCCGGTATCGGCTGGGCGTTCTGGGCCAACTGGGTTTGTTATATCCCGTCGGAAGCGCTCGCGGTGGCGACGTTCGCGAACGCGCTCTTCCATGAAGGGCAGGCAAGCCTGACCATGATATTTATATACGGCGTCATATCCCTCGCGCTGCTGACGCTTATCAATATCTATCATGTCACGTGGTTCGGCCATTTGGAATCGATTATGGCCATCATCAAAATCATTGCCGTTGCGCTGTTTGTCATTGCGGCCATCGTTATCTGGATGGGCGTCTGGAACCATGGCGCGGTGATGTCGAACGAGGACGGCGAGACCTTCACGATCGGCGCGGGCTTTATCGGACTGAAAGCCATGCTCGGCACTGCGGGCGGGGCGGTCGTTGATACGGCCCATCAGCTCTTCCCGGGCGGCGGCTTTATCATTATCACGATGATGATATGGACGCTCGTAAACTTCCAGGGGTCCGAGATAGTCGGCCTTTCGGCGGCGGAAACGCAGGATCCCGAAAAGAATGTCCCGGCGGCCTGCAAGAAAGTTGCGTTCCGTATCATTCTCATCTATCTCGTACCGATTTTCGTGCTTTCCCTCATTATGCCGTACTTCGCGGCGACGCTCGAGGACTCGGTCTTTGCGCAGGCCCTTGTGTCCTACGGTTTCGGATGGGGCGCCAAGCTGTTTGAGGTAGTTACGCTTATCGCCGCGTTCAGCTGCGCGAATTCCGGTTTCTACGGGACGGTCCGCTCGCTCTACGGCTTGTCGGTCGAAGGGCTTGCCCCGAAATTCCTTTCCGATTTGAACCGGTTCAATACGCCGCAGAAAGCGACGATATTCTCGCTCGCCTTTGTGTGGATAATATTCGTGTTCAGCTTCCTCATCGTCAATGTCGGTTGGGGCGGCGGTGAAAACAACAAGCTCTATATCGCGCTTATCGGTATCGCGGGCTTTACCGGCACGCTCTGCTGGGTCGGCATACTCTATTCACAGATAGTATTCAGAAAACGCCTGAAGCGGCGCGGCTATGATTGGCGGAAGGATCTGACGGTCAAAGCGAAATGGTTCCCGGGCCTTGCCTGGTTTGCCGTCATCGTACAGGCCGCGGCGATGATACTGCTTATCTTCGAAGAAGGGGACGGTATCCCGATCTTCGTGCTTTCGATGGATATTATTATCGTGCCGATAGTCGTCTATGCCTTGCAGAAGTACCGCGGCAAGATCCGCACTACCGTGACGCTCGGCTCGGACGAGGTGACGTTTGATGAAAAATTCCCGGACAAGACGGGCGAAGATACCAAAGCGGCGGTCGAACCGACGGTCGGCGGGGGCGGAACCCTCTCGGCCCTGCTCGTTATTGTAACGGTCGTGTCCGTGGCGTTGTCGTTTGTGACCATCCATTTCAATCCGGCTGAGTTGGAACGCGGCAATATCTTTACGGGAGAAGGCATGGGCATCGTTTGGCTGCTTATACTCGCCCTCTTTATCACGTACGCTATCGTCGTTGTCTGCGTCCGCTCGCTTATCAGGAAACGGGCGGCGGCGCCCGCAGATGATAAACCCGCGGGAAGCGCCGGCGCGGAATAGCAAACTGATAACAAGTGAATAAACGCCTACGGCAACCGGATGATTGAGAAGCCGTAGGCGTTTGTGCGATAATGAAGTTACATGAAGCTCTGTTATTAGGTTAACAAAACGTTAGGAGGTTTTATCCATGACAGTGACAGACAAAGCGAAGGCTCTCGAAGAGGCTCGCAGGGTAGTAGGGTACATTGAGGCGGACGCGCTTACCGCCGAAGACAAGAAGCAGATTCACGATGAATCCATCTCAAATTTTAACGAAAATGTCAATCCCGGTTGGCTTGAGTACCGCAAATCCGTATCGACGGACGCGGCGTTTATCGAGTGGACGGACGGCGTAGACCATTTTGAAGACCTTGACGGCGTACAGTTTATCGACTGTCTCGGCGGCTTCGGAATCTATACCTGTGGACATCGCAATCCCGAGATTCTGAAGACGGTCCAGGCGCAGCTTGCGCGTTACGCGCTGCATTCCCAGGAACTGATTGACCCGCTGCGCGGCTATCTTGCCCGCCTGACGGCTCTTATTACTCCCGGAGACCTGCAGCACGCGTTCTTCACGAACGGCGGCGCGGAAGCCGTAGAGATGGCGTTGAAGCTCGCGCGTCTCGCGACGGGCGGACGTTGGTATATCTCGACCGTCGGCGCGTTCCACGGCAAGTCCATGGGCGCTATCTCGATGGGCGGCAAGGGCGCGTACCGCGAGGATTATATTCCGCTGATTCAGCAGGTTCAGCACGTGGAATACGGCAATTCGGAAGCTGTTGAAACGGCCATCAAGAATCTTGTGACGGTCGGCGAAAAGGTTGCCGGTATCATCGTCGAGCCGATACAGGGCGAAGGCGGCGTTATTATCCCGAAAGCGGGCTATTTGAAAGAGCTCCGCAGAATCGCCGACGAGTACAAGGTAGCGCTTATCTTCGACGAAATCCAGACGGGCATGGGCCGTACGGGTACCATGTGGCGCTGCGAAGTCGAAGACGTCACGCCGGACATCATGACCTTCGGCAAGGCCTACGGCGGCGGCATCATGCCTATTACGGGCATCATCGCGCGTCCGTGGACGTGGACGGACAAGCTCATCGAGAATCCGTGGATACTCGGCAGCCCGACGTTCGGCGGCAACCCGCTTGCCTGCGCGGCGGCCATCGCGACCATCAAATATATGCTCGAACATGACATCCCGGGTATGTGCAAAACGAAGGGCGAGCTGTTTATGAATAAGCTCGGCGAACTTCAAAAGAAATACCCGACGGTGCTGACGGCATATCGTGGCGCGGGTCTCCTCATCTGCATGGAATTCCCGGAAGCCGAAGTCGGCTACGCGGTGACGAAGGGCCTGTTCCAGCGTCATATCATGACGGCGGGAACGCTCGTCAACGCAAAGACCGTGCGGCTTGAACCCCCGGCCGTACTCTCCGATGAGAGCATCGAAAAAGTCTTTATCGCACTCGATGAAGCGCTCGCCGATGTGAAAAAGGAATTCAACCTGTAGTTTGCAACAGTATGAAAAAAGGGAAGGGGCGGGCCGCAGGCCCGCCTTTTTCGTTTATAATAATAGTATGAAAGACTCCTATAAAAAACGCGTACTTATACTCGCGCTGTTCGCGGGTGAAATAATGCTGAAGGCCGGCGCGGAAATCTACCGCGTCGAAGATACGATAGTGCGTATCTGCAAAGCCTGTCGTGTCGATTATGTCGAATGCTTCGCGACGCCCACCGGAATCACGCTGTCGCTCGATACGGTTGATGACGATACGGATATGTTTACCTTTATCAAGCGTATACACTATACGACGATAGACCTGAAAAAAATATCCCTGATAAACCAGTTTTCGCGCGTCTTTACGAGTACGGATTTGAGCGTTGCCGACGGGATGGAGCGTTTGAAGGCTATCAACGCGGAGAAGGATTACCCCTATGTGCTGCGCTTGTTCGGCGCCATACTTATCGGCGCGTTTATGGTGCAATACTACGGCGGCGGCGGCATCGACATGCTGTGGAGCGCCGTGGCTTCGGGCGGCGCTTTTCTGCTGTCGACGGCGATAGAGAAATTACACTTTCCGGGTTTCATCCGGATATTTATGAGTTCGGCGGCCTGCGCATTTCTCGTATTTACCTTGTCCGCCGCCGGGCTTACCCATACCGTCGCGCCGCTTTTGATTGCCGCGCTGACGATATTCATGCCGGGCGTGTCAATCACGACGGCGGCCCGTGACCTGCTTTCCGGCGACATGGTTTCAGGCATAACAAAGTTTGCGGAAGCTATTATCATTGCGGTGGCCATCGCGGGCGGCGGGGGCGTCGTGGCAAAGATATGGTGGGCCTCCGGTTTGGGGCTTTCGGGCAGAGGCTCGTACGCCTATACGCTGCCGCTGTTTTTGCTCTTCGGGGCGCTGTCAACGGTCGGCTTCTGTATCCTGTTCCACGCGCCCTGGAAACAGATACCGCTTATTGCGCTGATAGGCAGCGCGGGCATGGTTTCGCTCGAAGCCGGTATGCGTTACGGCCTCGGGGAGATCGGCTCATGTTTTGTGGGGACCTGCATCGTTGCGATATTGGCTGAGTTTGCGTCCCGCGCCGGCCGGGACGCCACCACGGTGTTTATCCTGCCGGGCATCATACCCTTCGTGCCGGGCGCTCTTATCTACCGGACGATGGACAACGTGCTGAAAGCGGACTATCTCGGCGCGGCGGGGGAAGCGAGCAAGACCTTCCTGACGGCCGGAAGCATCGCCGCGGCCCTTATCGTCGTCGCGTCACTGACGCGCCTCACGGTCGCGGTCATAAACAGAGTCAACCATAAAGAGGCATCCTGACGTCTACGTTTTATTTTTTGCTTTTGCGTGAACCGCCCTTGGCTACGAGCATACGCGTCATGGCCTTCTGCAGGGACGCGCGGTAATAGAGAAATTCCTCGTTGTCTTCGTTCTTTTCCGTATGGGTCTTGAGATACTGCTCAGCGGCTTCCTTCTGTTCCTGGGAACGCGCGACGTCTATCTCCTCGGGCCACTCGGCCGCGTCGACGAATATCGTTATTTCATTTTTTACGTCGATAAAACCGGCGCCAGCTGCCGCGACCTTAAAGTCCTTCTGCCCGGCTTCCTGAATCCATATCTCCCCGACGTCGAGCAGCTTGGTCGCCCACGCGTGACGCGCCATAAAACCCTCGTCTCCGGACAGCGTACGGACTATGACGAGTTCGATAGAGTCATCATAAAAGAGCCGCTCGGGCGTCACTATTTGCAGTCTGATTTTCTCAGCCATGGCTATGCTTTTTGATGCCTTTCCACAACTTCGTCGATGTCGCCCGCGAACAGGAAGAGGTTCTCCGGTATCTCATCGTGTTTCCCGTCGAGTATCTCGCGGAAGCCGCGCACGGTTTCCGTTATCGGGATGTACTTGCCGGGCGTTCCCGTAAACGCTTCCGCGACGCTGAACGGCTGCGAGAGAAAGCGCTGTATCTTGCGGGCCCTGCTGACGACGAGCTTGTCGTCCTCCGAGAGTTCGTCCATGCCGAGTATCGCGATGATGTCCTGCAGGTCCTTATAATGCTGGAGCGCTTCCTGCACCTCACGCGCCGTATTGTAATGCTCTTCCCCGATAATAAGCGGGTCCATGATGCGCGAGGTCGATTCAAGCGGGTCCACCGCCGGATAGATGCCGAGTTCCGTGATGGCGCGCGAAAGCACTGTGGTCGCGTCCAAGTGCGCGAACGTCGTTGCCGGCGCGGGGTCCGTCAAGTCGTCGGCGGGGACATAGATGGCCTGCACGGAGGTAATGGAGCCGCGCTTCGTCGAGGTGATGCGTTCCTGCAAAGCGCCCATTTCCGTCGCAAGCGTCGGTTGGTAGCCGACGGATGAGGGGACGCGCCCGAGCAGCGCTGAAACCTCCGAGCCCGCCTGTGTGAAGCGGAATATATTGTCGATAAAGAGCAGCACGTCCTGCCCCTGCCGGTCGCGGAAATATTCCGCCATCGTCAGGCCCGTCA
>JAITEX010000187.1 GCA_031281765.1 Eubacteriales Family XIII. Incertae Sedis bacterium
CCCTCCATAAGCTCTGTCTCCGCTATCCCCTCGACGGGGCGGCGCAGGTTCTCGCGGATATCCTCCGCGAGGGATTTGAGCGGGGATACGTATATCAAAAAAAGCTCGTCGCGGAGCTCACCTCTGCGGGCGAGCTCGGATAATTCCGCTATAAACACAAAAAACGCCGCAAGCGTCTTACCCGTGCCCGTGGGCGCGGAGGCGAGAACATTCTTGCCCGCTTCGATTGCCTCCCACGCGAGTTTCTGAACGGGCGTGGGAGCGCCGAAGGCGCGAGCGAACCATTTGTATGACGCGGAACCGGGCTCCACCGCGGCTATTTAAATACTGATGCGAGGTCGAGATTTTTATAGGCGTCCGATTCGGTTTTTCCCATCTCGATTTTCAGTTCCTCAAGATAATGTCCGAACGCGTCGCGAGCCGCGACAGCGCGGAGCGTGTTCATCGGCGTCCACGAATACTCCTGCGGTACGGCGTCGTAATCAATAGGCAGGCGGTATATTATGTGATATCCCGATTCCGAGCGGATCACGTCTGACAGCTCGCCTATATCCATATTGAGCGCCGCCGCCTCAAGCTCAGGCATGGCCTGCCCCTCACGGAAAAGATATCCGCCGGGATACATATTCAGCCCTCCGGAATCCTCGCTGAAACGACTCATCGCTTCGTCGAAGTACGCGCCGAAATCGTCGCCGGAATACGCTTTCAACTCGGCGAGTATTTCCTCCGCCTCGGCGAGCGTTGCCTCGGCTTCCTCTTCCGTCATCGGAATCTCTTCCCCGTCCTCATCCGTCTCAGTCGTTTTCAGGAATATGTGCTTCACCATTATGAAGCCTTCGTCCCCGATATATAGCTCAACGTCGGAATCCGGGTACTGCTCAGCGCCCTCACCGTATTTCTCCGTGACAATATTCTCGTAAAGATAGTCTATCCCCGAAAGATATATGTAAACATCGTAGCTTGCGTGATTTTCATTCAAATATTCAAGAAACGCCTCTCGCCCGCCCAATTGGCTTTCGGCAGACTCCTGATTCAGCGAAATCTCGGCGCGGTCGTCGTCCGTAAGGCTGACCCCGACCTCTCCGGCGGCGTATTCAATGGCTTTACAGGTCATAACACTGTCCAAAGCGCGCGTCATAATCTGTTCGTCAAAGCTCAAACTCTGCCCTTCAGTCTCAGCGCCCCAGTCCGGCTCCACGCCGGTAGCCGAGGTCACTTCGCCAATGGCCGCGCATATGAAATAATACAACACATCCCACGTCACGTCGAGCCCGCCCGCCGTCAGCATCACCGTATCCGGCGCAAACGCGGAATACGCCGCTTCGTAATCAATGCCCGTTCCGTCGGAAATATCGTCCTCAACGGCGGCGCTTGGCGTTTCCTCCGCTTTGTCCGTATCGCCCGCGCAGGATGTCAGCTGTACAAACAAAGCAGCCGCGCAAAGCGCAATCGCCGTTACTCTTTTAAATTTCATCAGGATTCCTCCGTTCCCGGCGCGCGCTCAAGCTTGTGCGCGCGCTTATAATGATACATCATTTCGTCCGCCTTCGCCAAAAGTTCGCTCGGCGAGAGCGTATTGTCACCCGACACGGCGACAACACCGTAGCTCATAGAATGAAAATACTGCGCGTCCGGATCCTCGTTTCGTTTTAGGAGCCGCATGCGCAGTGATTCAAGGTGTTTATTGGCGCGCTCCTCATCCCAACCTTCGGCGAGTAGCATAAATTCGTCTCCGCCGAGACGACAGATCGTGATATCCGGCGAAAAGCCGCGCAGCACAGCCGTCACGGACAGGATATATTTGTCGCCCTCGTTGTGCCCGAACTTATCATTTACGTATTTCAGGTTGTCTATATCGACGAAACAGAGCATAAAGCTGCGCTTTTCTGTCGTCCACTGATCGAGCAGGCGCATGCCGAAATGGCGGTTGTACTGACGCGTCAGCGTATCGCGGTACGCCGTGTTCTCCAGCTCGCGTATGTGCGCGCGCGCGGCGCTGACATCGGACAATACAAATACAACGGACGGTTTTTCCCGCCATATTATCGGTCTGATTATTGCGGAGAAATACTGCGCCATTCCGTTATCCGCCATCTCTATTTCAGCGGTGCGGCTGGAAGCGCTGCCCTCCGTTTCATTGATTTCAGCGCTCATCCAGCGCTTCAGCTGCGGAAGGAAGTCTTCCGCGGCAAGAATCTGAGTGACGGGATAGTTGTAGAACAGCCATTCGCCGGTGTCGCGCTCCACAACGGCGATCCACTGCTCACTGTCGCGCGTCACCATTTCAAACAGGTCGTTCGATTGCTCAAGCGCGCGCGTTTTCTGGCGGGACAGCTCTATCTCCCGCGCGAGGGCCACGTGCCGCTGCTCCAGCTGCTTTGTCATGGTGTTAAACGCCACGGCAAATTCGCCGAGGTAATCGACGTGCTGATGGTAGTCGCCTTTTGCCACCTGCTGGGTCTGCCACGTCAGATGTTTCAGCGTCGCGTGAAGCGCTTTCAGCGGCGCCGCCAGTTCGTTGTCGAGCGACGGCGCGGGACAGTTCAGCTCACCTTTCGCAAGAAATTTCGCAAACGTGCGCACCTCTGATACGCATTCCGTAAAAAATTCCAAACCCTGACCAAACTCTTTGAAGTCTTCCGGGAGTCTTTCCAAGTCCATATTTGCCCGCGCCGGGTCATACAGAACATCGCGCAGATATTCAAACAGATATTCCGCGACAGGGTCCATTTTACTTACCTCTATATAATTATTGCTTTCGCGTCGTGCCGTTAAAGCGGCAGACCCGATCTCCGTTTGCCCAGCAGTCCACTTCGCGGACGTCGTATTTCTCTCCCGTGAACGCTTCAAGTATGCCCGCGATGAAGCCTTCGTCATATGTGCAGACAGTTTCGTTCGTCACCGGAAGTCCGCTACAGTCCAGATCCTGCCCGACCGTCAGCACAATGTTTCCCGTAGCGTGGTCGAATTCCTCCATGCGGAGTATACCTATCTTCAGATTTTTCAGCGTCGCCTGAAGATTCTCAAGGAATTCCCCGAATCCCACGTCCAGCTTCAAATTGTGCCTGGCGAATTCCATTCCGGCGAGATAACCGCTGTCACGAAAGTGCCTGTCAGCTGTCTCCACGCCGTATTCCTTTGTCAGAACATCGAGCATTGTATACTGCATCAGGCGATACACAAGAACCGGCATCTCATCCCCGAGGTCACCTCTGCCCTCACGTATGTCGCCGAGATTTTCCCAACTGAACTGATTGTGCGGCTTTGCGTTTTTTGCAAAAACATTCGCCATTCCTCTACCCTCGATTCATTATTAATTTAATTGATTAATTTAATTATTCCCCGTGCGAAGCACATTATATAATACGGCAACATAATAAACTATAATATTTGTTTTGTCAACTAAAGATGATTTATTACGCGAATATTGTTATATTGCGTTGCCCTGCAGCACAGAGAGGTCCACCG
>JAITEX010000007.1 GCA_031281765.1 Eubacteriales Family XIII. Incertae Sedis bacterium
TGACCATGGCCGACCGCATTATCGTGATGAATAATGCCGCCTTCGAACAGATAGGCACGCCGCTCGAAATCTATAATAAACCGGCGACGCCCTTTGTCGCGGACTTTATCGACAAGACCCCGCCGCATTTCTGCGCGTTTCGCGGGGGCGGGCCGTGCGAGGCGCGGCTCAGCGCGGACGCCGGGCGTGGAGAAAGGCCGGCTCCGGCCATTTCCTTAGTGCAGAGGACGGCGGTATAGGCGGCGTAAATGGAAACAGCAATCAGACGTTTTACCGCCGGCTTCCGTCCCACACAGTTCCTGACGCTTATCCTCTGCCTTGCCGCGTTTACGGTGGTACTTATCTTCCCGTTATTCGCGCTGTTTTCAAAGGCTTTTGAGGATAGCGCCGGGGATTTTATCGGTTTCGCGAACTATGCTAAGTACTTCAAGACGCCGACGCTCTCCGTGTCCATCGGGAATACCATAGATATTTCGCTCTGGTCGTCCGTCATCAGCATGACGCTCGGGCTGCTCTACGCCTACGCCCTTACGCGCACGCGTATCCGCCTGAAACGCTTCTTTACCTATACGGCCCTTATTCCGATTTTCATCCCGACCATCGTTCACGCGCTCGCCCTCGTCTATATCTTCGGCAAACAGGGCAGTATTACACGGCTCGGATTTGAAATAGAATTGTACGGGCGCCTCGGCATTATCCTGTCGGAAATCGTCTTTACCTTCCCGCAGGCCTTCCTTATGTTCTATGTCGCCCTCGAATTCGTGGACGGGCGGCTCTATGAGGTTGCGGACTCGATGGGCGTGAGCGCCCCGAAAAAATTCTTCCGCATTACGCTGGCGGAAATCAAGTATACGGTCCTGAGCGTATTTTTCGTCTGCTTCACGCTCGCGTTTACGGACTTCGGCGCGCCGAAGGTCATCGGCGGCAGCTACAACGTGCTCGCGACGGACATCTACAAACAAGTCGCCGGGCAGTTCAATATGAATATGGGGGCCGTGGTCGGAACCCTGCTGCTTTTGCCCGCCGTGATTTCGTTTGTCGCGGACCGCATCGTCAGCAGCAAGAACAGCAGCACCGTGAACGCAAAGGCGACCCCGCTCATTATCAAGAAAAGCCGCGCGAGGGACACCTTCTTCTTCGCGTTCTGCGCGCTTATTACGCTGTTCTTCCTGTTTATGATAGCCTCACTCGCCGTAGGGGCGTTCACGGAATATTATCCCTACAAGATGGGCTTCACCTGGAAGAACTTCATCTTCAACGAATCGGCCGGCGGCATCGGCTCGTTCATCAACTCGCTGAAAATGGCGCTGCTGACCGCCGCCTTCGGCACGGCCTTCGTCTTTGTCTACGCCTATATGATAGAAAAGACGAACCGCTTCGGCGCGTTGCGCAAGTACGGCAAGCTGCTGTCCGTCCTGCCGCTCGCCCTTCCCGGCATGGTCGTCGGCCTCTCCTTCATCTTCTTCTTCAACGACCCGGCAAACCCGCTGCATTTCATTTACGGTACTGTTATAATACTCGTTGTGTCGAATATCCTGCACTATTTCTCGGTGCCGTTCTTCACGGCGTCGGGGTGCCTGAAAAAGCTCGATAAGGAGTTCGAGAGCGTGGCCGACAGCATGAATGTGCCGCGGCGCAGGACCTTTCTGCGCGTGAGCGTGCCGCTCTCCCTGCCCGCGATCCTTGAAATTTTCATGTATTATTTTGTGAACGCGATGGTGACGGTCTCAGCCGTCGTATTCCTCTACAGTGCGGGCTTTAAAATATCCGCCATCGCCATCACGCATATGGAGGAAGCGGGTAATATCAGCCAGGCGGCGGCCATGAGCCTGCTGATACTGCTTATCAACGTGCTCGTGCGCATACTGTATGAGGCCGCGATAAAAATTATTACGAGGAGAAAACCATGAAAAACAAAACCATAACAGCCGTCATACTCGACTGGGCCGGAACAACTGTCGACTACGGCTGCTTTGCGCCCGTAGACGCCTTTATGACAGCGTTCAGGGATTTCGGCATAGAGCCGGCCAGGGAGGAAACGCGCGCCCCGATGGGGCTGGCGAAGCGCGCGCATATAGAGCAGATGCTCGGCGGCGCGCGGATTTCCGCGCTATGGCGCGAGAAACATGGGCGGGATTTCACGCAGGAGGACGTAGATGCGGTGTACGCACGCTTCGAACCCGCGCTTTTTAAGGTGCTTGCGGATCACGCGGACCCGCTTCCGGGCTGCCTTGAAACCGCAGCCGCCCTGCGCGAGGCCGGCATCAAAACGGGCTCCACCACGGGCTATACGCGCGCGATGATGGACGTCGTCATGCCCGAGGCGAAAAAGCGCGGCTACGAACCGGACTGCGTCGTTTGCCCGGACGACGTAGGCGGCACAGGCCGCCCCGCCCCCTATATGCTATGGCGCAATCTTGAGAAGCTGCACATAGCCTCAATAGAAGAAGTCTTGAAAGTCGGCGATACGGCCTCAGATATGCAGGAGGCGCGGAACGCGGGCTGCCTGGCAGTCGGCGTGCTCACCGGATCGAGCATGGTTGGCCTCAGCCGCTATGAACTGACCGCAAAGACCGGCGTGGAACGCGAGGAAACTTTCGCCGCCGCTCGCCGGAAGTACAAGGAAGCCGGAGCGGACTTCGTCATTGAAGACATTACGAAACTGCCGCGCCTTATCGAAGATATTACCGAAGGACGGGCCTGATATGAGGGAACCCTCCGCGTTTATACCTGACAATCCCTATCTGCTCCTGACGCCCGGGCCGCTTTCGACGACAAAGGGCGTTCGCGCGGCCATGCTACGCGACTGGTGCACTTGGGACGCCGATTACAATGAGGACATCGTCCAGAACGTGCGGCGCCGCCTGACGCG
>JAITEX010000164.1 GCA_031281765.1 Eubacteriales Family XIII. Incertae Sedis bacterium
GAAGTGGCTATCGCCGCGAAATCCGTGGGCGACAGGCTCGCGCCGCCGACTAAGGCGCCGTCGATGTTCTCCTTTGCGAGCAGTTCGGCCGCGTTCGCGGGCTTGACGCTGCCGCCGTAGAGTATGCGTATCTGTTCCGCGACCGCCCCGTCATAGAGCTCCGCGACTGTCCTCCGGATAAAGCCGCAGATTTCTTCGGCCTGTTCGGGCGTAGCCGTACGGCCCGTACCGATGGCCCAGACGGGCTCGTAGGCGATAACGAGGCCCCCGATATTCTCATATGGTATATCCGCGAGCGCTCCGGTGGTCTGCGCCTTTACGACATCGAACTGCGCTCCCGCATCGCGCTGCGCGAGGTTTTCCCCGACGCAGACGATCGGCAGAAAACCGTGGGCGATGGCGGCTTTCAGCTTCAGGTTCACCGTTTCGTCCGTCTCCGCAAAATACTGGCGGCGCTCGGAATGGCCGATCACCACGCAGTCCACGCCGAGCCCGGCAAGCATCGGCGGCGAAATCTCGCCCGTATACGCGCCTTCATCCTCGTAGTGCATATTCTGCGCGCCGACCGCTATATCCGTGCCGGCAAACTCTTCTTTCAGGGCCGCAAGCTGCGTAAACGGCGCTATGACCGCAACATCATGCGGCCCGCCGCCGTAGAGTTCCTTGAACTCTCGCGCGAAAGCCCGGGCCTCCGCTACCGTCTTGTACATCTTCCAATTTCCCGCAATCAGATATTTCCGTGCCATATTCACTCCTGACTATGCCGAACTATTCCGGCTCCATACATTATTCACGACCGATTTACCGGCCATCCCTACCGCGCCGCTTCCTTATCATCGATAACGCTGAGGCAGGCCAGTGTCCCTTCTTCCAGAAATTCGAGCGACGCGCCGCCGCCCGTCGATATGTGCGACATCTTGTCCGCGAGGCCAAACAGCTCTACGGCTGCCGCGCTGTCACCGCCGCCGATGATGGTAGTCCCCTTCGCGTTTGCCATAGCCTCGGCTATCCGCCGCGTACCTTCCGCAAACGTCGGCATCTCAAATACGCCCATCGGCCCGTTCCAGAGGACGGTGCCGGACGTCTCTATAATGCGCGAGTATTTCAGGGTGGTCTTCGGGCCGATGTCCATTCCCGCCCACGCGGGATCTATCTTATCCGCATCAAAGTACGCCGTCTCCGTATCATTCGAAAATTCCTTCCCGGCTTTCACATCCACGGGAAGCAGGAAGTCCACACACTTCAGCTTTGCCTTCTCCATCAGCGACAATGCCAAATCAAGGCCGCTTTCATCGAGGATTGACGTCCCGATTTCATAGCCCTGCGCTTTCAGAAACGTATAGGCCATACCGCCGCCGATAAGAATAGTATCCGCCTTTTCTATCAGCGCTTCGATGACCCGTATCTTGTCCTTCACTTTCGCGCCGCCGAGAATGGCCGTAAACGGACGCATCGGGCGCTCAAGCGCCGTGCCGAGAAATTTCACTTCCCGCTCTATCAGGTAGCCCTCGGCCGAAGGCAGATACCCGGCGATGCCGGCTGTAGACGAGTGCATACGGTGGGCTGAGCCGAACGCGTCGTTCACAAAGATGTCCGCCAGCGAGGCGAGTTCTTTCGCAAACGCCGCATCGTTGTTCTCTTCTTCGCTGCGAAAACGCGTATTTTCGAGCAGCATCACCTCACCGGGCAAAAGCGCCGCGGCGCGTTCGCGCACCGCGTCATCTATCACCTCCGGGACGCTCCGGAACCAGACCTCGCGTTCGAGCAATTCCGAAAGCCGTTTCGCCACGGGCGCGAGACTGAGCTTCGCGTCATAGACGCCCTTCGGGCGGCCGAGGTGCGACATCAATATTACCGCGGCCCCGTTGCCAAGTAAATAACGGATAGTCGGGAGCGCCCCGACTATCCGCCTATCGTCCGTGATAGTAAGTTTCTCGTCAAACGGCACATTGAAGTCGCACCTGACGATGACCTTCTTATCCTTTACGTCAATATCATGAACCGTCTTTTTCATTTTTCCGTACCCCTTACCTGCCGCACATTTTTCTGTTTACAGCCCCTTGCTTATCACATAGGAGATGAGGTCAATGACCCGGTTCGAGTACCCCCACTCGTTGTCGTACCAAGACACGACTTTCAGCATTTTGTCGCCGACAAACATCGTCGAAAGCGCATCCACTATCGACGAACGCGCATCGCCCTTGAAGTCCACGGACACGAGCGGCTCCTCCGTATAGCCGAGGATATTCGGCATTTCCTCGTCGGCCGCCTTCTTCAGCGCCGCGTTCACCTCTTCCGTGGTGGCCGGCTTCGCCAGTTCGAATACCACGTCCACGACGGACACCGCCGGCGTCGGTACGCGCATAGCCATGCCGTTCAGTTTGCCCTTCAGCTGCGGCAACACGAGCGAAACGGCCTTTGCCGCTCCCGTCGTCGTCGGTATAATAGAAAGCGCCGCCGCGCGGGCTCTCCGGAGGTCGCTGTGCGGCAGGTCGAGTATCTTCTGGTCATTCGTATAGGAATGGACCGTCGTCATCAGGCCCTTCTCTACGCCCCATTCGCGATCCACGATTTTCGCTACCGGCGCGAGGCAGTTCGTCGTGCAGGACGCGTTTGATATGACGTGATGGACGGAGGGGTCATATTTTTCCTCGTTGACGCCCATGACGACCGTAATGTCCTCGTCCGTCGCGGGCGCCGATATGACGACCTTCCTGGCGCCGGCTTCAATGTGCTTCGCTGCGTCCGCCTTCTTCGTGAACAGCCCCGTGGATTCGAGGACCACTTCCACGCCGAGCTGCTTCCACGGAAGTTCTGCGGGATTCCGCACCGCGGTAATCTTGATTTCCTTGCCATTCACGATGATGGCGTCGTCCTTTGCCTCGACCGTGCCGTCAAACGCGCCGAAACAGCTGTCATATTTCAGCAAATGCGCCAGGGTTTTCGGGTTAGTGACATCATTTATGCACGCTATCTCAAAATCGGCGTCCTTTGCGATCGCCGCCTTAAACGCGTTCCTGCCGATACGGCCGAAACCATTAATACCAATCTTTGTACTCATCTTGTTCTCCTTTGCATAAAATAATCAGTTACCACGAGACGCCGGGCCGTTCAAGTATAACGCCGCCTGCCGGACGATGACGGTATACCTGCATCCTCACGGTATTTCGCGACGGTTCGGCGTGAAATATCGATACCGCGTTCCACGAGTGAATCCGCAATATCCTGATCTGACAACGGCGAAGACACGTCTTCGTCCGCAATCATCTCTTTGATTAAAGCCTTGATGCCGCCCGATGAGACGCCGTCCGGGCTCTCGCTCCTGACGCCGCTCCCAAAAAAATACTTCAGTTCGTATATCCCTCGCGGCGTCTGCATATATTTCCCGTTTACGGTTCGGCTTACGGTCGATTCATGGACGCCAACAGCATCCGCAATCTTCTTCAGCGTCAGCGGCTTCAGGTATTTTTCCCCGCCGTCCATAAACGCCGCCTGATGATTGACGATGGCTCTTACCACATTGTATATCGTTTGGTTTCTTTGTTCAATACTTTTTATCAGCCACAGCGCGGAATTCAGGCGTTCCGAAAGAAATTTCGAGGTTTCCGAGCCCTTTTCCTCACATGCGAGCACCTCCCGGTAATACGGGCTCACGTACAGCTGCGGCGACGTGATTGCGTTCAAGCTGACCGTATAGCCGTCACCGTCCCGCTCCACTATCACGTCCGGTATAATATACTGCGGCTGCCCGCCGCCATAACGCCGCCCCGGCTTCGGGTCAAGCTCCCGGATCATATCGGCTATGCGCTGCACATCGGCTACGGGCCGTTTGACGCAGCGGGCGATTTCGCGCATCCGGTTTGCCGCAAGGTCAGACAGATGCTTTGTCACCATACACTCCGCGGCTGCCGCGTCAGCTTCATCAATATCCGGCATGCTCCTGATTTGCAGCAGCAGGGATTCCGCCAGGTTTGCCGCCGCTATGCCCGGCGGGTCAAAGGTCTGGATAAAGGAAAGAACCTTGCGCACACGCGCCGGGTCCTCGGAAAGCAACTCCGCTATTTCATCCTCATCCGGCGCCAGATAACCGTTCTCGTCGAGGGATTCAATGATGTATTCTCCTATCCGCCGCTTCCGGTCGGAAATGTCCGCGAGGTCGAGCTGCCGAAGCAGATGGTTCGCAAGGCTTTCGCTCTCGTCCGGGGCCCGTTCGTATTCGAGGCCCTCACTGTCAGCCGGAACGGGCACGGAACCGAAATGCTTGTAGCTGATATCATCGATGCCGCGTTCGTTCAGATACTCGCTCCAATCGAAATCCTCGTCGCCGCGTACCTTCTCGCCGCGCGTTTCCGGGACCCCGTTCACCTCGGGAATATCATCCTGCCGCTCCTCGTCCTCGGGCGGCTCTATTTCTAACAGCGGGTTTTCCTGCAGTTGTTCGCGCGTAAACGTGTCAAGTTCCTGCGCGTTATACTGCAAAATTTTGATTGCCTGAATAAGCTCAGGCGTCACCTGAAGTGTCTGCTTCTGTTCTAAACTGATGTCAAATTCAAGTTTCATATGCAATTATTGTACCACATTAGCACAATGAAACCATGACCGCATCCATAAATTTTACGACTTATATCAGGTATTGGGCGAGAGCCTCATAGA
>JAITEX010000087.1 GCA_031281765.1 Eubacteriales Family XIII. Incertae Sedis bacterium
GAAAAAAGGGCGGTCAACGATGTGACGTTCTCCGTGCGGCAGGGGGAATCCGTCGCCTTCTTCGGCAAAAACGGCGCCGGCAAGTCCACGATACTGAAGATGATCACGGGGGTGTCCTATCCGACGAGGGGAGATATAGAGGTGGTCGGCCGCGTCAGCGCGCTGCTTGAGCTGACCGCCGGTTTCGACCCGGAGATGACGGGACGCGAGAACATCTACCTGCGCGCACAGCTCTTGGGCCTGAAGAACAAGGAAATAAGCGGGCTTGAACCCGCGATAATAGAATTTGCGGAGCTTGACGAATACATCGACCAGCCCGTGCGCACCTATTCGAGCGGCATGAAGGCGCGCCTCGGATTCGCAATCAATGTGAACGTAGAGCCCGAGATATTTATCGTAGACGAAGCGCTTTCCGTCGGCGACGCCGCGTTCAAGGCGAAGTGTGTGAAGAAGGTCAATGAAATCATGGAAAAGGATAATGTGACCTTGCTTTTCGTCACCCACGCCATAGCGACGGCGAAGGAATTCTGCAAACGGGGAATCGTGATGAAAAACGGCGCTATTGTCTGCGATACCGATATTGAAAACGCGGCGGAAGCGTATCAGAAACTGATATAACAGGAGAGGTCAGTCTATGGATTTTATCTATAATGCAATAGGAACCCCGCTCGGCGAGTTGATGTATTGGTGCTTCCTGCTTGCGGGCGGGTACGGGGCTGCCATCATTATTTTTACCGTCTGCACGAAAATAGTGCTCTTTCCGCTATCCCTTATTGCGCAGAAAAATTCAATCAAAATGGTGAAGATGCAGCCGGAGCTTGACGACATCAAGGCGTTCAATTCCGGCAACGGGGAGCTGATCGTGCAGGAGACGAAGAAGCTGTACAAGCGTGAGCATTACAGCACCATTCTCGGCATACTGCCGCTGCTCTTCCAGATACCCATTATTCTTGGGCTGATCGACGTCATCTACAAGCCTTTGAAATACCTGCTGAAGGCGGACCCGGCGCAGATAGAGGCGCTGACGGCCCGGACAGCGGAGCTGCTCGGCATGCCGGTCAGCGAGCTTGGCTACGGCGCCCAGCTGCGGGTCATGGACGCCGTCACCCACGACCCGTCCGCGTTTGCGAATGTGCCGAGCCTATCCGCGGATATTATTTCTCAAATCCATTCGGTTGACGCGTCATTCCTTGGCATCAGCCTGTCGGAAATTCCCTCGTGGGGCAGTATCACGATACTCGTACCGCTCGCTTCCGGGCTGAGCGCTTTGCTGCTCTGCATCGTACAGAACCGCTACAATGTGCTGCAGGCGGAAGCCGGCTTTGCCGGGAAGTGGGGCATGACGATTTTCCTCGTGGCGTTCAGCACCTATTTCGCCTATGCGCTGCCGGGCGGCCTCGGGCTCTACTGGACCGCCGGCAACCTGCTGTCCATCCCGGTCTTAGCTCTCTGCAACCTCATATTCAGCCCGAAGAAATATATCGACTATGAGAACAGAACGATAAAGGTGAAACCCACCAAGGAGGAGCGCGCCGCCGCGAAGGCGCGGAAGCATGAACTGGCAACACGCGAAAAGGCGGACGCGAAGCGTTTCGCCGCTACGCCGAAGAAGCGCTTTGTCATCTATTCCGAGGCAAAGGGGTATTACAAGTATTTCGAAAAAATAATAGACAGCGTTATCGCGCACAGCGAGGTGCAGATCCACTATGTGACGAGCGACCCCGACGATGTGATTTTCGAGACGCATCATGAAAACATAGTACCGTACTATATAGGGCCGCGCGCGCTCATACCGTTTATGATGCGGCTTGACGCGGATATGGTCCTTATGACGCTGCCTGACCTGGAAACCTACCACATCAAGCGCTCCATTGTCCGGAAAGACATAGAATATATCTATACGGACCACGGTATCGGCTCATTCCATCTGCTGCTCCGCGAGCGCGCGCTCGACCATTTCGATACGGTATTCTGTTACGGGCCGAACCATGTGGCGGAGGTCAGGGAGACGGAGCGCGTCTACGGCCTGCCGAAGAAGACGCTCGTAAAAACGGGTTTCGGCCTCCTCGATACGCTGATTGAAAACGTCGAAAACATGAAGCTCGACGCGCACGACCGGCCGCAGGTCCTTATCGCCCCCTCGTGGCAGAAGGATAATATTATGGATTCGTGCCTTGACGAGCTTATCGCGAACCTGTCCGGCCGCGGCTACCGTATTATCGTGCGCCCGCATCCGGAGTACAGCAAACGCTTCCCGCGGAAGATGGAGAACATCCTCGAGCGGCACAAGGGCCGCGACCCCGAAGAGCTACAATTCGAAACGGATTTTTCATCGAACGTCTCCGTCTATTCGAGCGACCTTTTGATTACGGACTGGTCGTCCATCGCGATGGACTTTTCCTTTGCTCGGAAGCGGCCGTCCCTGTTCATCAATACGACGATGAAAATAATGAACCCGAATTACGGGAATATACCCTGCGTGCCGATAGACCTGACGCTGCGCGACGCCATCGGCGTATCGGTTGAGCCCGCGGAACTCGGAACCGTCGCGGACACGGTGGCGGAATTGGTTTCCCTTTCCGAAAAAGACGAATGGGAAAAACGCATAGACAAGGTGCTGCGTGAGACCATGTACGACCTCGGGCGCGGCGGCGAGGAGGGCGGGAAATATATCGCCGCTCGCGTCAAGGAAATCGAATACGTAGAGCGGCATCCCGAAGCGAAGCCCGCGTAGCTGCTGGCAATAGGAAAATTTGAGGCCTACGAAATATTGACAGAGGTGGACGCGGATGTTATTCTGAACAGAGAAAAGTTATGAATGTTTGTGAAGGAAAGGAGGTAAGCAAATGGCGACGAGCAGTATTGGTAAGACGGTCTATCTGACAAATGAGATGGCAGATCGCATCATCGAAGGAATGGAG
>JAITEX010000096.1 GCA_031281765.1 Eubacteriales Family XIII. Incertae Sedis bacterium
GCTTGACCGCGACGACGGTCGGTTCGTCAAATTCGCGCAGGCACTGCACCGCGCCGTTCGTGTCGTTGATATTATTGAAGGAAAGTTCCTTGCCGTGCAGCTGCCGGGCGCGCACGAGAGCGCCCGCGTGCGGTTTCGTTTCCGTATAATACCCCGCGCTCTGGTGCGGGTTTTCGCCGTACCGCAGGGACTGCAGCTTTTCGAAGGTAAACGTAGGATTGTCCGGCAACGGTATATGCCGTTCCTTGCGCAGATAGTCTGAAATCATCGCGTCATAGGCGGCCGTATGCTCAAAGACTTTCAGCGCGAGACGGTACTTCGCTTCGTAATTCACCTCGCCCGTCTCCTTCAGCTCCGTGAGTATCTGCCCGTAATCGGCCGGGTCGCAGACGACGACCACATCTTTGTGGTTCTTCGCCGCGCTGCGCAGCATCGTCGGCCCGCCGATGTCGATATTCTCTATCGCCTCGGCAAGTTCGACGCCCGGTTTCATAATGGTCTGCTTGAACGGATAGAGGTTTATCGCCACGACATCTATCGTTTCGATGCCGAGGTCCGCTATCTGTTTCATATGGTCGTCCTTGTCGCGCATGGCGAGTATGCCGCCGTGAACCGCCGGATGCAGGGTCTTGACACGGCCATCGAGGCATTCGGGAAACCCCGTAATGTCGGATATGCCCGTCACGGGAACGCCCGCGTCCTCTATCGCCTTATGGGTGCCGCCGGTTGAAACGATTTCGTAGCCGAGCGCCGCAAGGCCTGCCGCAAATTCAACTACCCCGGTTTTGTCTGATACGCTGATAAGTGCCCTCATTGTTGTCTCCTTTTGCTGCTTGCTGTTACCTACATAATGTTCATAAAGGCGATGGTCGCAATCATAGCGGCCTCATCGTCCTCTTGTTTTTTCTTTTTGTTTTCAATAATGGTATGGATCGCTTGCACCACTATGCGGTGTTCGACTTCCAGTACCCGCGCAGCAAGCGCCCCGGCCGTATCGCCGGGCAACACGGGTACGCGTTCCTGCACGATGATTTCGCCCGTATCCACGCCCTCGTCCACGTAGTGGACCGTCGCGCCGCTCTCCGCGTCCCCGGCCGCGAGTACGGACTCGTGAACCCTGATTCCGTAATACCCCCTGCCGCAGTGCTTCGGTATCAGAGACGGGTGGATATTGATAATGCGCTGAGGGTAGGCGCGTATAATTTCCGGCGGCAGCACTTTCATATAGCCGGCAAGCACAATAAGATCCGTTTCCGCCGCGCCCAAGGCGTCAAGCATATCTCTTGACATCCCGGACGGAGATTCGTAGTTCGCCGGCGCAATTACGGCTGTCGGTATCTTCGCCTGTTTCGCGCGTTCAAGCGCATAGGCGTCCGGCCTGCTCGAAATGACGAGACCGATTTCCGCGTCCGGCAGAGCGCCGCGAGAAACCGCGTCAATAACGGCCTGCAAATTCGTACCGCCCCCCGATACGAGAACCGAGATACGAAGCATCGCTTTCACCTCCCCTCAGCTTTCGGGACTATCGTGACGCCGGAGCCGCGCGTCACGCGCCCTATCACGCGTGCCTTCGTCTCGCCCGCGTCTTCAAGAGCCGCAAACACGTCAGATCTATGGGATTCGCGCACAACAAAGATGAAGCCGATGCCCATATTGAAGGTCGCAAACACATCCTCGCGTTCAAGATTGCCGAGCCGCGCGGCAAGGCTGAATACGGGCGGGACGTCCCACGAACCCTCGTCTATGCGTACGCCGAGGCCCTCCGGTATCACACGCGGGATATTTTCAAAGAAGCCGCCGCCCGTGATATGTATCATAGCCAGCGGCGCGTTTTTTTCGAGCACCGCGAGCACTTCTTTCGTATAGATACGCGTCGGCGTCAGCAGCACATCGCCGAGCGCCACGCCCCCGAGTTCGGGAAGCTCATCCGTCAGGCTCATGCCGCCGATTTCGAAAAACAGCTTGCGCACGAGCGAATAGCCGTTGCTGTGAAAGCCGCTTGACGGCAGGCCTATCAGTACGTCGCCCTCGCCGATATAGCTGCCGTCCACTATCTTGTCCTCGTCCACTATGCCGACGGCGAAGCCCGCCATATCGTAGTCGCCCTCCGCATAGATGCCCGGCATCTCGGCGGTTTCCCCGCCGACCAAGGCGCAGCCGCCGAGGACACAGCCGTCCGCGACGCCCTTGACGAGAGCGGCGATTTTCTCCGCCGAAACTTTCCCTGTCGCGATATAGTCGAGGAAGAACAGCGGGCGCGCGCCCTGGCAGAGCACATCGTTGACGCACATGGCCACGAGGTCGATGCCGACCGTGTCGTGCCGGTCCATCATGATGGCGATTTTCACCTTCGTGCCGACGCCATCGGATCCGGCTACAAGCACCGGCGCTTTCAATCCCTCGAGGTTCGGCTTATAGAGGCTGCCGAAACTGCCGAGGCCCGTCAGCACCTCGGGCCCGAAGGTCTTTTTCACGTGTTCTTTCATCAGCGAAACCGCGCGCTCGCCCTCTTTCGTATCGACGCCGGCGGATCTATAGGTGATTTTTTCTTCTGACATTGTCCATCCTTTAATCAACAAAGCATAGAGGCTCCCGGTACGGCACTACCGGAGCCGCGAAATCATTATTCAGGCGCCCTTCACCCTCGCAAGCACCGCCTGATAGGTTTCCTCCACATTGCCGAGGTCGCGGCGGAAGCGGTCCTTGTCCATCTTCTCATTTGTCGTGACGTCCCAGAGGCGACAGGTATCCGGCGACACCTCGTCCGCAAGGACGATGGCCCCGTCCGCGAGTTTGCCGAACTCTATTTTGAAGTCGATGAGTTTCAAACCTTTGTCAAGGAAGAACTTTGACATCACCTCATTGACCGTATGCGCGTATTTTTTTATGACCGCGAGTTCATCTTCCGTCGCGAGCCCTATCGCTATCACGTGGTCGTCGTTTATGAGCGGGTCGCCGAGGTCGTCATTTTTCAAGGAAAACTCAAGCGTCGACTTCAACAGCGAGGAACCCTCTTCGATGCCATAGCGTTTCGAAAACGAGCCCGCAGCCACATTGCGGATGATGACCTCGAGCGGGAATATCGTCACCGCCTTTACGAGCGTATCGCGGTCATCGAGCTGCTTCACGAGGTGCGTCGGCACGCCGGCTTCCTCTATCAGCGCGAACACGATGTTCGACATCGTATTGTTCACGACACCCTTGCCCGCTATCGTGCCTTTCTTCTCGCCGTTGAACGCCGTCGCGTCGTCCTTGTACGAAACGATGTACAGCGCCGGGTCATCCGTCGCGTAAACCTTTTTCGCCTTGCCTTCGTAGAGTTGTTTGCCCTTTTCCATCTCAGTCCCTCCCAATGAATCCTGTCCGGTAATTATACCATTCCGCTCAACCGCGCCCCGGCTTCGAGCAGGAAGGTTTCCGTGTCAACTTTATTTTTGATGTTTAAATTCGATATGGTGTAGAGGTCGCCCGTCATAATGCCGCCCTCGATGGTCTGCACCGTGGCCGCTTCGAGCTTGTCCGCAAAGTCAATCAGCCGCGGAATCCGGTCGAGTTCGCCGCGTTTGCGCAGCGCTCCCGACCACGCGAAAATCGTCGCGACGGAATTCGTCGATGTCGGCTCACCTTTCTTGTATTTATAGTAGTGTTTTTGGACGGTGCCGTGCGCGGCCTCATACTCGTAAAAGCCCTCGGGCGATACGAGGACGGACGTCATCATCGCGAGGCTGCCGTAGGCCGTCGCAATCATATCGCTCATCACGTCGCCGTCGTAGTTCTTGCAGGCCCAGATGAAACCGCCCTCCGAACGTATCACGCGCGCGACCGCATCGTCGATAAGCGTATAGAAAAAAGAGATGCCGGCCGCGCGGAACTTTTCCTCGTACTCCTCCGCATAGACGGCCTCGAAGATTTCACGGAAGCGGCGGTCGTAGGTCTTTGAAATCGTGTCCTTTGTCGCGAACCACAGCTCTTGTTTCGTATCCAAGGCGAAACTCATGCAGGCGCGCGCGAAAGAGCGGATGCTCTTGTCCGTATTGTGCACGCCCTGAATCACGCCGGCCATCCCGTCAAACCCGTGTATGAGCGCGCGGGATTCCTCTCCGTCCGGGCCCGTCAACACAAGCTCGGCCTTCGAACCCTCGGGCGCGTCGAACTCCACATTCTTGTAGATGTCTCCGTAGGCGTGGCGGGCCACCGTAATTGGCTTCTTCCACGTCGGTATATACGGCGCTATGCCCTTTGCGAGAATCGGCGCGCGAAAGACCGTGCCGTCGAGTATCGCTCGAATCGTCCCATTCGGCGACTTCCACATCCGCGTCAAGTCGTATTCCTTGACGCGTTCCGCGTTCGGCGTAATAGTCGCGCACTTGACGCCGACGCCGTAGCGTTTTATCGCCCCGGCCGCTTCGGCCGTGACCGCGTCCCGCGTACGCTCGCGCTCGCCGAGACTGAGGTCGTAGTATTCCGTATATAGGTCCACATGAGGTTCTATCAGTATTTCCTTGACTTTACCCCAGATAACACGTGTCATCTCATCGCCGTCCATCTCGACGAGCGGCGTTTTCATCTCGATTCTGCTGCCCATAAAGCTCCTTTTCCGTTCGTACATTTCAATCAGCTACTATTATACCAAAATGAAAGGGACGCTTCCGAAGGAACGTCCCTTTTCCACGAAATGACACTCGGAATAACAGCGCTTTACTCTACTTTGATTTTCGCGTCGTAGACATCGTCCGGCTGGTCAATATTACGCGCTTTGTTCAGCAGATTTATCACATGGAAGAGCACGACCGCGAGCACGGAGCCGATGGCGATGCCGCCCATCTCCAGGCCGCCGCCCATATTCCACGTGAAATTGGCAATGCCGACGACGAGCGGGACGGCCGCCGTCGTGATATTGATGGACTTCGAGAAATCCACCTTGTTGTCTACCCAGATACGGACGCCGAGGACGCCTATCATGCCGTACAGCAAAATAGTCGCGCCGCCGAGGACGCCGCCGGGGACCGAAGCGACCGCCGCGCCGAATTTCGGGCAGAGGCTGAGCAGCAGAGCGCCGAGGCCCGCCACCCAGTAGGCCGCCGTCGAGTAGATGCGCGTCGCGGCCATTACGCCGATATTCTCCGCGTAGGTCGTGGTACCCGAACCGCCGAGCCCGCCCGCGATCGCGGTGCCGAGGCCGTCGGAGAGCAGAGCGCGCCCGATATAGCCGTCAAGATCCCTGCCGGTCATCGCGGCCACGGATTTGACGTGCCCGATATTCTCCGCTATGAGGACGAGAACGACGGGCAGGAACATCGGCAGCACCGCGAAGTTGAGGTGCGGATGCACGAAATCGGGCAGCCCGAACCACTTCGCCTCTCCGACAGTGGTGAAGTCTATTTCATTTCTGATTGCCGCGCAGATATAGCCGATAACAACGCCGATCAGTATGGCGAGCCTGCCGAGCATACCCTTGCTGAGCGCCTGGATCAGCAGAATCGAACCGAGGGTCACGATAGCCGTCACCGGCGACACCTTGAAATTGTTGTAGGCGGTCGGCGCGAGGTTCAGGCCGATAAGCGCGACGATAGAACCCGTCACGACCGGCGGCATCAGCTT
>JAITEX010000123.1 GCA_031281765.1 Eubacteriales Family XIII. Incertae Sedis bacterium
TGACGGGGACAGCGGTTCTATGGTATTATAGTAAGACCATATGCGCCATTAGCTCAGCTGGATAGAGTGTCGGCCTCCGAAGCCGAAGGTCGCGCGTTCGAATCGCGCATGGCGCACCAGCACCACGCCCCGAACGGTCAAACTGAGAGAAAATAATTCGTAAGCGCGACCAAGAGGAGTATGAGGGGGAATTCCCCCTCATACAGAGCCGCGAAGCGGCGGACTACCGCTTCGGGGGTGACAGTACTGACCGACCCGAAGCCCGCCGAGCGGGGGCTGAGCCCCCTACGGGGAGCGAAGCGACGGGAGCGTCGTTCGAATCGCGCATGGCGCACCAAGTTGAAAGCTACATTTTTGTGAAGTAAAATTACAAACATGGGGCTTTTTTCTTTGTCGAAAAATCAACATTTCAAAATACGAAGGAACAAAATTCATGAATGAAACGGAAAAATATTGATTGCAATTCAAAACAAGGTTGAACGCTTGTTCAGTAAGTGCTATTATATAAGAGGATTTAGTGACTAAGAGTAATCATCATAAAGTGAGTTTGAAAACATGAAACAAAACACGGAATTAGTGTTGTTCCAAACCTCAGACGGGAAAGTCACATTTCCTGTGCCTGTGAATGACGAGACCGTATGGCTTACGCGCGCTCAGTTGTCTGAACTCTTTTGCCGTGACATAAAGACTATCGGAAAGCATATTAATAATGCTTTACGAGAAGAACTTGTAGCCGATTCAGTTGTCGCAAAATTTGCGACAACTGCCGCGGACGGTAAAACTTATCAAACGGAACATTACAATCTGGACATGATCATATCGGTCGGATACCGTGTTAAATCAAATCGCGGTATCGAATTCAGGCGTTGGGCTAATGAAATACTGCGCGATTATATTATTAAAGGCTATGCGGCAAATCACAACCGGATGCAGCAAATCGGAGAGGTAATCAATATATTGAAGCGTACCGACGACAAGTTAGAATCCGGACAGATACTTGATGTAATTGAACATTATACCGCCGCGCTTGAATTATTGGATCAATATGACCATCAGGAGATAAAAAAACCGATCGGACATTTTCATTCATACGTTTTGACATACGAAGAATGCCGCGATTTCATTGATCAGATGCCATTCGGTGCTGAAAGCAGTTTGTTCGGGAATGAAAAGGACGAATCGTTCAAGGGCATTCTCGGTGCAATCTATCAAAGTTTTGACGGACACGACCTCTATCCTACGAGAGAAGAAAAGGCTGCATATTTGCTGTATTTCACGGTGAAAGATCATTCTTTTTCCGATGGCAATAAACGTATCGCTGCGGCGTTATTGTTATATTTTCTAGGGAGGAACGATATCTTGTTCATGGATGGAAACAAACTCATTGATGACCATACATTGGTTGCATTGACGATAATGATTGCCGAGTCAAGACCTGAAGAAAAAGATATTATGATTAATTTGATAATGAATTTTCTCATAAATACAGACATAGACTATAATCAATAATCAATGAATTGATTACAGTCATCCCGCATAATATATCAGACCGCAGATGGGCTAACGGAAATCGAGACACGGCTTGAAGATGATATTGGGAGATTGTACACGGAAGTCAGAAATACCCTTTGAAAAGTACAGCGTTTGCGGGAATAATCCGTAAGCGCGACCAAGGGGAGTATGAGGGGAGGTACTCCCCTCATACAGAGCCGCGAAGCGGCGGACCACCTCTCCACGAACAAGCCCACCGCATTTGAAAGTGTTTTATGTGTTGCCTGGCTACGCCTCTGTGACCTCGACGACGATATTGACGTCTTTTTTCAGTTTGTCTCCGTAGGGAAGGACCTTGTCCGCGACGAAGGCGTCGAGGTCGGAAATTTCGTGAATATCTATCTTGTATGTCCCGTTTTCCAATGTGATGGTCGAGGAACGCGTCGCGTCACGCTGTGTTGCGACATAGCCTTCCGACTCCATCTGTTTCACGTAGGAAGCAACGCGCTCATTTATGACGCTGTCGTCGAGATGCAGGCCGTACGCGACGTGCTGGTGTCCGTCGATATAGAATTCAACCGGCTCAGAGCTTCTTGACAGATACCGCGTGGCGCTTCTCACCTCCGGTATATTCTGATAAAACTCGAAATACAGAAAAGAGGAAACAACTGCCTGTTCCGGAGTAAGCTCTATGCCGTCCTGTGCGATAGGCGATTTCTCCGCCGGCTCATACGCGCTGTTCTCTATCACCGGCGATTTCTCCGCCGGCCCTTCCGCGTTCTCCTTTGCCGCATCGGGAGACGAGCATGCTCCGGCCGCAAGGGTGAGCGCAAAGAGCAACGCAACTAATATTCCTGTCGTGTTCTTTTTCATAATGCTACCTCCATCCATGACGTACCTCTGTACAATACCGTACTACTATCATAACACACCCAACCCGGAGCGAAGGCGGCACGCCTCCGTTCCGTTTTCGCGTGTGGCGGGAAGTGGCGGGATCATGGTTTGGTGTGGCGCAAAATGGAGGGAACGCCTTGTGTGTGAACATATATTCCGTACCATATATTGTGGTTTCATGGGTGCAAAGTGGAGGGGCGGGGAAGATTGGGGAGCAAAGAACCATTTTTTTTGCAAAAATCCTTGAAAATAAGCTAAAAAGGGCGTAAAGTGGAGTAACGGTAAGGTGCGGAAGTGTATGCGCCTGCTGAAATGTCCGCAGGAAGTAACAGTAAGGTGCGGAAGTGTATGCGCCTGCTGAAATGTCCTCTGGGGCATACATGAAACGCGTGAAAGGAAGTGCGAGAGAAAGAGCTGTGTTTGCGGGAAAGTTTACGAACGCAATAGACGCGAAAGGGCGGTGTATCGTGCCGGCAAAGTTCAGGCACGACCTCGGTTCGTCCTGTATGCTCGTCAAGGATTTTGGCGACTCGCTCTTTCTGTATCCGAGGGAATACTGGGAACGCTATGCGACGGAGCATATTGAGAGCCGGCCGGACGAGGACCCCGACGCGATGGATATGAAGTTCCTCTTCTACCAGAACACCTGCGAATGCGAAATCGACAAGCAGGGCCGTATCAATATGCCGAAAGACTTTATCGAGCACGCGGGCATTACGCGCGAGATGGTGAATATCGGTTCCATGAACAGGATTCAGATATGGTCCAAGGAGCGGTTTGAAGAAAAGACCGCGGAAATCGCGCCGCGAGGCAGAGAATTGTTCAACAATATGCACAAGTACGTGCCGAAGCCGTAAGGCGGCGCGTGGAGTAAGAGGCGATGGAATACCGGCACACGGCCGTATTGGCGGACGAAACCGTCTCGGGATTGAACGTAAGGCCCGAGGGCATATATGCGGACGGTACGCTCGGAGCGGGCGGCCACGCGGCGCTCATCTGCGCGCAGCTGAACGCGCGGGGAACGCTGATCGGCATCGACCGCGACGCGGAAGCCCTCGCGGAAGCGGATCGAAAGTTGGCGAAGTTCAGTTGTCGGCGGATATTCGTCAGAGACAACTTCCGCCGCATCAAGGAGATATGCCGCAGCCTCGGCGCCTTTGCGCTTGACGGAGCGGTGCTCGACCTCGGAGTGTCGTCGTATCAACTCGACAATCCCGAAAGAGGGTTCTCCTACATGAACGACGGGCCGCTCGATATGCGTATGGACGGCGGCGCGGACGGGGAAGACGACACCGCGCTGACGGCATACCGCATAATAAACAGCTATTCCGAACAGGATATAGCGCGAATGATAAAAACATACGGCGAGGAACGGTGGGCGAAACGCATCGCGGGCGCGATAGTCAGGCGCCGGAGCGAGGCGCCGATAGGTTCGACGGTGGAATTGGCGGAAATCATTAAAAGCGCCATTCCGGCGGCGGCGCGGCGCGAGGGCCCGCACCCGGCGAAGCGAACGTTTCAGGCAGTGCGTATCGAAGTAAACGACGAACTCGCGCCGCTTGCGCAGGCGTTGACGGACAGTATCGATATGCTCGCGCCAAAGGGACGGATAGCCGTTATCACGTTCCACTCGCTGGAGGACCGTATCGCGAAAGAAGTGTTCGCGAAGCGCGAGAACCCGTGCGAATGCCCTCCCGGCATACCGGAATGCGTATGCGGAAAGAGAGCCGACGCCCGGCGCGTCACAAAAAAACCGATAACGGCATCGGCAACGGAGCTTGCGGAGAATCCGCGGGCCCGAAGCGCGAAGCTGAGAATATTAGAGAAGCTGTAAAAGCGGAAACAGAGAAAAAAGGAAGAACAGACACTATGGCAATGGCTGCAAGAGAGTATTATTACGAAGAGTTCCGGGGTGAATCCGCGTATCGGACGCCTCCGCTTAACGTCGCCGAATTACGTTACGGGCGGGATAGCTATACGGCATACGAACGTTCCGTTTCCCGCGCGCCGCATTCGTATACGGCAGCTTATGCTTCGTCTTCCGCTGCGGCATGGCCGGCGCAGGCGCCGAGCCGGCCCGTCATAAGGCCCGCGCGGCCCGTTCCCGTGCCGGACGCGCCTCCGGGAAAGCACCGGCGCAGGCGCGCGGAAACACCGGCGCGCCGTTTCCATTACCCCTATATATCGGCAAAGGAAAAGGCCTTCATTCTTTCGACCGTTATTGTGCTCGGCGTAACTTTTATGTTCATTATACTGCTCTCATCATACCAGGCCTATATGCAGAACGAGGTGAATAGTACGAAGGCCGCGGCTGCTTCGGTACAGAAGGATATTGACGAGATTCGGGTTGCGATAGAGAAGAGCAATACGATCGGCGTTATCGAGGATAACGCTATCAATCAACTCGGCATGAGCTACCCGCAGGCGAGCCAAATCGTCTATTTAGACGACGCTGACGGGGCCGCGAATGAATAGGGCCGCACAAAATAAAAGAGAAGCCATAAACGGCGAGATGCTTCAGCGAAGGGTAATAGTAGCCTTCGCTGTCATCGTTATTGCCTTTCTCGGCCTCGCGTTCCGTCTCGGATGGATTCAAATCGTAAAGACGGACATCTACGCGGTCAAGGCACAGGAAAACCAGATAAAAGAGCAGATCATCCCCGCGCGGCGCGGCTCAATACTGGACCGCAATATGAAAGAGCTTGCAATCAGCGCGGGCAGTTACGAGGTATATATCCGGCTGAAGCCCTACGGGAATGAGAAGCCGGACCCGCTGAAGCAGCAGGAACAGCGCAAATCGGCGACGGAACTGCTCTCCGCGGTTCTCGGTATCGATGAGGCGGATATTGAGGCAAAATTAGAGTCCGAGAATTCGCGCGTCCGCATCGCGAAAGATGTGGACAAGAACAAGATTGGCCTGATACGTGAAGGGATAAATGACCGGAAGCTCAGCGTGATAGAGGTTGAAGAGGACGCTGCCCGCGAATATCCGATGGGCGCGTTTGCGGCGCATGTGCTCGGCACCGTCGGCCGCGACGGCACGGGCCTCGGCGGCATCGAATTACAGTATAATGATTTTCTGAGCGGCAAAGCGGGGCGGCGCATCGTCAACACGGACCGCGCGGGGAATCCGCTTGAGGGCGGCGAGACGGAGGTTGCGACGGACGGCGCAAACGTGGTGCTCACGATAGATGAAACGATACAGTACTACGTCGAAAACGCGATAGAGAAGGCCTATACCGATGTGAAAGCCGAACGCGTAGAAGCGGTGGTGCTCGATCCCCGGAACGGGGACGTCCTTGCGATGGCCACATATCCGGACTATGACCCGAACGACCCCGGCAAGCCGGTTGACGAAAAACAGCTTGAGACATTCAAAGGGCTTGAAGCGGAAGAGCAGTCAAAGATGATAAATTCGCTGTGGCGGAACCCCGTGGTCAGCGACCTCTATGAGCCGGGTTCCGTATTCAAACTCATCACGGCGGCGTCCGGTATAGAGTCCGGTTCCGTTACGACGGATTCGAAATTCACGTGCAAGGGCTCCTATCATGTCGCCGACCGGAATATCCGGTGTTGGGTATACCCGGAATCGCATGGGACGCAGACGACGAAGCAGGCCGTCGGCAATTCCTGCAACCCGGCTATGATACAGATAGCGCAGAAGATGGGCTCCGATACCTTCTATAAATATATGCAGCAGTTCGGCGTGACGGAGTCGACGGGCATCGACTATCCGGGCGAAGCGAAACCTATTATTCAGCCGAAAGACACGTCCGGCCCGGTCGGCCTTGCGACGATGGCGTTTGGTATGGGCTTGAACGTGACGCCGATAGAGATGGCAAGCGCGATTTCGGCCATTGCCAACGGCGGCGACCTCTTCCAGCCGCGGCTTGTGAAAGCGCTGGCTGATAATGAGGGGAATATTACGCAGGAATTTCCCGCAAAGATGACGCGCAAGGTGCTTTCGAAGCAGACCTCGGATGAGATGAAGGAAATTATGGAATACACGGTGGACGACGCGGGCGCCAAGGCCGCGCAGATACCCGGCTACCGCATCGGAGCAAAGACCGGAACGGCCCAACGGCTCGTGGATGGCAAATACGGGGACGGCATTGTCGGCTCGATAGTCGCCGTGGCGCCGATGGAGGACCCGCAGTTCGTCGTGCTCGTGGTCGTGTCAAACCCGGAAATCGGGGAGTTCGGCAGCACCACGGCCGGCCCCGCGGTCAAGGAGATACTGACGGAGATACTGCGCTACAAGAGCATCAAACCGTCGGGAGAGGTTGAGTGATATGCTGAAACTTACCGCCGAGGAAATAGCGCTCGCCGTTTCCGGTAGCATACTGCGCGGCAGCGGGGCGGAATCGGCTTCCGCCGTATCCACGGATACGCGGTCCGCAGGGAAGCAGGATGCGTTCTTTGCCCTGCGCGGCGAACACTTTGACGCCCATAATTTTCTGAAGGATATGCCGGCGGATTTTTGCCGTATACTTGTCGTGTCACGTCCCGAAACGCTCCCGGCGGATTTTACCGGGGCGGCCATCGCCGTCCCCGACACGTTGAAAGCCTATCAGGATCTTGCGGCCTACGTGCGTCTGCGCATGGCGCCGAAGGTGATAGCCGTCACGGGCAGCGTGGGAAAAACATCGCTGAAGGATATGATAGCCTGCATCTGCAGGGAATATTTCAAAGCAAGCGCCACCGATATGAATTATAATAATGAAATAGGCGTTCCGAAAACGATTCTCTCTATGGACGAGGATACGGAAGTCCTCGTCCTCGAAATGGGTATGGACCATGCGGGGGAGATTGAGCGGCTCGCGCATATCGCGCGCCCGGACGTCGCCGTCATCGGCACTATCGGTATTTCGCACAGGGAGAACTTTGACAGCGACGACGGCATATTCCTCGCGAAGATGGAAATAGCGACCTTCCTGCAGGAAGGCAATGCGCTCATTGTGAACGGCGATGACGAATACCTGCGTCAGGTAGCGGACCTGCCGCATATCACCTACGCGGTCGTGACGGCCGGAACGGGGCGGAACTGCGATTTTATCGCGCGGGACATCCGCTATACGGGCGACCGGGCTTTGAGCTTTACCATTGTTCACGGCGAGGAACGCGTCATATTCGAACTGCCCGCGGCCGGGACGTATAACGGCGTAACGGCGGCCCTCGCTTCCGCCGCCTGCAGTGAACTCGGCGTCTCGCTTGCGCAGTCGGCGCGCGCCCTGCGCTCGCTGAAGCGCACGCCGCACCGCCTTGACCTCATCGAGCGGGATGGCGTCAAGGTGATAGATGACGCGTACAACGCGAGCCCCTCGTCAATGGCGTCGGGTATCGAATACCTGATGGCCGTATCCGGCGCGCGGAAGATTGCCGTGCTTGCGGGTATGAACGAGCTCGGCGACGATTCGCGGCGCTACCATAGGGAAGTCGGCGAGGAAGCGGCAAAAGCGGGCGTCGATATGGTCGTGGCCGTCGGCGAAAAAGCGGAGGATATAGCGGAGGGGGCCGGGCGCGCGGCGCGCGGCGGGAAACCAGAGGTATACCGGTGCGCGGACAATGCGTCCGCGACGGAATTCCTGAATTCCGGAAAGAGGCCCGGCGATGTGTATTTGCTAAAAGGGTCGCGCGGCATGAAAATGGAGGAAATAGTACGTGGGCTTATCGGAGATGACGATAGCGATAATTGAAGAAGTAGTCATAGTGATGGCGTCCATGGCGGCGTCGGCGCTCGTCATCTGGCGGCTGATACCGTTTTTGAAGCGCGTCAATGCGTCACAGACGATACTTGAGGACGCGCCCGAGCGCCATATGAAAAAGAGCGGCACGCCGACGATGGGCGGCATAGGCATCATCACCGGCATCGTATTCGGTTCGGCGGTTGCCGTCATATTTACGGGTTTTTCGGCCGATCTTGCCGTCTGCGCGATGACGGTGGTGGTTTTCGGGGCAATCGGCTTTCTCGATGATTATACGAAAATCGCGAAAAAGCGGAATCTCGGCCTGACCGCGAAGCAGAAGCTCGCGCTGCAGTGCGTTATCGCGCTGCTTATTTCGCTGTACTATGTGTTTATTGCGGGCCACGGTACGGAAATCGTCATCCCGTTTGTGTTCAAGGTCGTCGATATAGGCTACTTCATTATTCCGTACTTTATGTTTATCATCGTAGCTATGGTCAACGCCGTCAATCTGGCCGACGGCCTCGACGGGCTTGCGGGCAGCGTCAGCGCTTCAATGTCGCTCTTTTGGCCGCCGCTCGTGCTGATAGCCGCGTCCGCGACGACAGAACTGCAGCCGTTGTTTGCCGGCGTCCTGGCGGAATCCGTCCCGATGCTGCCTTTGGCAATCACGGGCGCCTGCCTCGGGTTCCTGCTCTTTAACCGCTATCCGGCGAAGATATTTATGGGCGACACGGGTTCGCTCGCCCTCGGCGGCGGCATGGCGGTGGCGGCGATCATGACGCATACGGAACTCTTTCTGCCGGTAGCGGGCCTCGTCTTCGTGTTAGAAGCCCTTTCGGACATCCTGCAGGTGGCGAGCTATAAACTGCGCGGCGGGAAACGCCTATTCAGAATGGCGCCGCTGCACCATCACTTCGAACTTGGGGGTTGGTCCGAGCGGAAGGTCGTGAATATTTTTGCGGGCGTCACCATAGCGCTGAGCCTTATCTGCGTCATCTTATCGGCGGCATTGGCGCCGCAGGGTATGGGAATCTTTCTATGGGTATAGGAAAAATAGTATGGTGAATGAAACATTCAAAAGAAAATACGGCGGCAAAAGGATATTGATTGCCGGGTTCGCGAGAAGCGGCCGGGCCGCTCTCGGAGCGCTTTCGGGCGTAGCGGGGTATATCGCGGTCTATGACGCGAAAGCCGCGGAAGCAATAGGGCCGGATACGGACCGCCGGGTAGCCGGGTTCGGGGCGGAGCCATATTTCGGCGGCGCTGCGCCTCCGGCGGACGCGCGTTTCGATATGGTGGTCCTGAGCCCCGGCGTACCGCCGGAAATAGCGGCAGTGCGCGCGGCGGTAGCGGCGGGCGCGACGCTGACGGGGGACCTTGACCTCGCGTTTGATTTTGGTCCGGCGCTCTTTGTCGCTATCACGGGGACGAACGGCAAGACCACGACCACCGCGCTGACGGGCGGGATATGGAAGAATGCCGGGCGCGTGAGCGAAGTGACGGGGAATATCGGCACGCCCGTGGTCGAAAGCGTGATGAACGCGCCGACGGGCTGCGAATTCATCACGGAAGTCAGCAGCTTCCAACTCGACGCGATAGAAAAGGGCGGGTTTCGCCCGCATATCGCGGCCCTGCTGAACCTGACGCCGGACCACCTCGACCGCTACAAGACCATGGAAAACTACGGCGCCGCGAAAGCGCGCGTCTTTATGAATCAGGGGAAAGATGATTTCCTCGTGCTGAATGCGGACGACGCGGGCGTGATGGCGCTCGCGACGCGCGCCGCAGCTGACGGGCGCGGACCGGGAAAAATATTGTTCAGCCGCAAAACGCGCGTAGAGGACGGCGCCTTTGCGGAAGACGGAAAGCTCTTTGTCGCGCAGGGCGGCGCGGCGCGTTACCTGATGGACACCGCGGATATTTACATTCCCGGAAACCACAATCTCGAAAACGCGCTTGCCGCGGCCGCTATGGCCGTGTGCGGCGGTATAGCGGACGACATTATAGCGGATACACTGCGGCATTTCAAGGGCGTAGCCCACCGCATGGAACTGATAGACGTGATCGACGGCGTCAGGTTTGTGAACGATTCCAAGGGGACGAATACGGACGCTTCGCAGAAAGCCATAGACGCCATAGCGGACGGTATCATCCTGATTGCCGGAGGCTATGAGAAAAACGCGGACTTTACGGAGTTTATCCGCGGCTTTGGCGGCAAGGTGAAACACGCGGTCCTGCTCGGCGAAACGGCCGAACGCTTTGCCGAAACGGCGGCGGCGAACGGATTTACCGATTATACCATCGTGAAGGACATGGACGAAGCGGTGCGCCTCGGCTACCGGCTTGCGCAGCCCGGCTTTACGGTATTGCTGTCGCCGGCTTCGGCAAGCTGGGACAGGTACGATAATTTCGAGCAGCGCGGCGACCATTTTCGCGCGCTTGTCGCGGAACTGAAGGAGCGGGTCAATGCGGCGTCAGAATGATGTGCCGGATAACGCGCCGAAGAAGCCCGCGAAGCGCGGCGCCGCCCACGGGGACTTCATCCTCGTCGTCCTCGTGCTTTCACTCGTGATTTTCGGCGTCATTATGGTGTTCAGCGCAAGCTATTACACTACCATTGTGAGCGATAAGAATCAATACTACTATCTGATACGCGCCTCGATGTGGGCGGGCGGCGGCTTGGTGCTGTTCACGGGGTTGGCCTTCATAAACTACAAGGTATTCTACCGGTTTGCGCCGCTGCTGCTCTGCGCCGGCCTGCTGCTGCTCGTGCTGCTGTTTACGCCGCTCGGCGTGACGCGCGGCAACGCGACGCGGTGGATAAAAATCGGGCCCGTTACGATAATGCCCGGCGAAATCATCAAGATATGCCTGATATTCTTTATCGCGTGGTATTACACGCGGTTCAAGAAATATGTCCGTTCTTTTGCGCGCGGCTATTTTTTTCCGTTCGTTCTGATGCTCGTGTGCGCTTTTCTCATCTACAAACAGCCGAATCTCTCGACGGCCATTATCGTCTGCGGCATCATCGTCTCCATGGCCTATTACGCGGGCGTGAACGGCGTATACGTCACCGGTACGATAGGGGCCGGCATTGCCGGATTTTTCGCGCTGATATTTATTATAGCCCCCGACGGGGAACACGCCAAGCGGTTTACGGGTTTCTTAGACCCGTTCAGCGACGCACAGGGGGAGTTTTACCAGCTTGTACAGTCGCTGCTCGCCCTCGGCGCGGGAGGCGTGACGGGCGTGGGCCCCGGCAAGAGCGTACAGAAGGCCCTCTACCTTCCCGAAGCGCACAACGACTTTATTTTCGCTATAATAGGAGAGGAGCTCGGCTTTGTCGGCTGCATCGCGCTTTTGCTCGTCTACCTCTTCCTCATTTGGCGCTGTATGCTCATAGCCATAAACGCGCCCGACAGATTCGGCAAGCTTGTGGCCGCGGGCATCACGACCATGCTTGCCTTGCAGGTCATTATGAATGTCGCCGTGGTGACGGGCGTCATGCCGCCGACGGGCGTGACCTTGCCGTTTATCAGCTTTGGCGGCAACGCGATGCTGCTCTTTCTCGGCAGCATGGGCATTATGCTGAATATCTCGCGCCGGACGGCCGCGGCCGGCATAAGGCGGCCGGGCAGGAAGCGGCCCGCGCCACAAGATGAAAACGGACAGGCAGTAGTATAGCGGAGGCAAGGTAATGAAAATGATATGTGCGGGCGGCGCCACCGGAGGCCATCTCTATCCGGCCCTTGCGGTCGCGGACAAGCTCCGCCGGCGGAACCCCGAAATAGAGATACTCTTTATCGGGGCCCAAAAAGAAGTCGGCTCGGATATAGTGAAGAACGCGGGCTACGAGCTGATGACGATACCGGCGCGCGGCTTCAACCGAAAAAATCCGTTCAAGAATATTTCCGTCGCGCGGGACCTTCTCGCTTCTTCGCGGCAAACGGCGCATATATTGAAAACGTTCCAGCCGGATGCCGTATTCGGCAGCGGAGGGTATGTCTGCGGGCCCGTGATCCGCGCGGCGCATCAGCAGCATATCCCGACCTTTCTGCACGAGCAGAACGTGATACCCGGCGTCGCGAACCGGCTTGCCGAGAAATACGCGGATACGGTTTTTATCGCCTTTGAGGAGAGCCGCGCCTCTTTCAAGAATCCGGATAAGATAGTCGTGACGGGCAATCCCGTGCGCAAACAGTTTCTCACGGCCGGTGTGATGCACTATCGCGACCGGCTCGGCGTAAACCCTCGGGATATGGCCTTGCTTATATTCGGCGGCAGCCTCGGCGCGACGAAAATCAATGAGGTCGCGGCCGACGCGCTGATTGCGCTGAAGGATAAGCAGGATGTAACGGTGTTCTTTATCACGGGGCGGAGCGGATACGCGGAGATTCGCGGGAAGCTCGAGGCGGCGGGCGTAACAGCAAACCCGAAAGTGCATGTCATGGAGTACACGGACCGCATCCATGAATATTATTCGGCGGCCGACCTTATCATATCCCGCAGCGGGGCGCTGACCGTCTCCGAAATCGCCGTCTGCGGCAAGGCGTCCCTCCTGATACCGTCTCCGAATGTGACGGGGAACCATCAGTATTTCAACGCGAAAACGCTCGCGGATAAGGGCGCCGCCGTCATTATGGACGAGGCGGATTTGACGGCCGAAAGCCTGACGGATGAGATACGGAAACTCGCGGCGAACAAGGAACTGCTGAACAGGATGGGTGAGGCCGCCGCAAAACAGGGACGGCCCGACGCGACGGACGTCATAGCGGACGCCATACAGGGCGCTCTTACACATGAAGCGTAAAAACTACCGGGAATACGAGGAAGAATACGGGGAAACGCCGTACGCGGAGGGCCGGGGCGGCGAGTACGGCGGCTACGGAGATGGTTATGAAAATCCGGGGTACTACGGGTATGACGCGGACGATGCGTATGCGCCGGAGCGGCCGCGCAAGAAGCGTCGCAAGAAGCATTATTTCCTGCGGTTTCTCGTCTTTCTGCTAATTCTCGGCGGCATCGGCTACGGTATGTCCACCTCCTTTTTTGATATAGCGGACATAGAGGTCAACGGGAATACGCGCTATACGACCGAACAGATCACGGAACTGTCCGGCCTGTCGAAGGGTATGAACATCTTTTATAAGGCGCGCACAGGCAAAGCCGAAAAAGCCCTGCTTGCGGACCCCTATATCAAATCCGCCGAGGTAAAGCGCAAGCTGCCGGACAAGATACGCATTACGGTGGAGGAGCGCGCGGAAGATTTCGCCGTACTCTTCGGTGAAAAATACTATACGCTCGACGAAAACGGCGTGGCCGTCGCGGTTTCGGATACGCCGCCAAACGTGACGCTCGTCGAGGGGCTTGACGTCACCGCCGCCGAAGTAGGGCAGGAGGTCTCGGTGGAAAAGAACCTACTGCTCAAAAATACCCTCTCATTTTTGAGTACCGTGCGCGAAAACGGCCTCTATTTCAGGAGGATCGACGCAACCGATCTGACCATCAAAGCCTACCTGAACGACAATCTGCACTGCGAGGGGACCTATGCGCAACTCGAACGCGACATAGCCGAACTGAAGACCGTCCTGTCCGACCTGCAAAGCCGCGGAATACAGACCGGGACCATTATCGCAAACAGCGGAAGCTGCACCTACAGCCCGGGAACATAAAAGGTACGGTTCTTTTCAACTCACACGTACGCTGCGTTTCAGTACAAACGGTGGAGCGAGCCGCTTGGGGTTACGTTACAGCCTGACAAGTTTGCGTTTATCCGGGAGAATACCATAAATATCGCCCTTTCTAAATAAAGAATAGTTGCGAAGTAATTTTCTTCAATCAGAAATTTCACCATGCGACAGTAATCTCCGTCTCCGGACACGAGCAGTACCTTGTCCATTCCATTATTCTCCGTTAGTCGGGGTAATGAGACATTGACGAATAGTAATTAAAAAAATTACTTATATTTACAAAATCCCTATTGACGGAATAGTTCCCATATGTTACTATATACATCTCATTTCATTATATTAACATAAAAGTAAGAGTTATGATGTCAATAGGAGGTACAACATGAAAGACGAAAATAACTATATTCTGACGCCACGCAACGATTATCTGTTCAAGAGATTGTTTGGCGATGAGAAAGATAAGGATATTCTGGCGGCGTTCTTGAAAACGGTGCTCGATGTGCCCGCGGACGACTATGACGAAATCGAGATACT
>JAITEX010000145.1 GCA_031281765.1 Eubacteriales Family XIII. Incertae Sedis bacterium
TCCGACCGTGCCGTCGGAACCGAGGCCCCAGAACTTGCATTTGATCGTCCCTTCGGGCTCGCTCGAAATGTCTCCCGCATAATCGAGTGACGAATGCGTCACATCGTCGTGAATGCCGATGGTGAAATGGTCCTTCGGTTCAATGGACTCCATATTTTCGAAAACGGCCTTCACCATACCCGGCGTCGTGTCCTTGCTGCCGAGCCCGTACCGTCCCGCTATGATCGTCAATGAATCGCCGCGGTCCGACAGGCAGGTCTTTATATCCTGATAGAGCGGGTCGCCGAGCGCGCCGGGCTCCTTCGTCCGGTCGAGCACCGTTATCCGCTTTACGGACTGTGGCAGCGCCTCGAGGAAATACTCCGGAACGAACGGGCGGTAGAGCCGCACCTTGATAAGGCCGACCTTATCACCTTGCGGCAGCGTATTCTGTATCGTCTCTTCAATGGTCTCGCAGACGGAACCCATCGCAATGATGATATTCTGCGCGTCCGGATGCCCCACATAATCAAACGGCTTGTAGGAGCGGCCCGTGCGCGCGCTGATTTCATCCATATAATCCTTGACAATGGCCGGAAGCCGGTCATAATACGGCTGCGCGGACTCCTTTGCCTGGAAGAATATATCCGGGTTCTGCGCCGTACCGCGTATCACGGGATGCTCGGGGTTCAGCGCGCGCGCGCGGAATTCCGCTACCGCGTCCTTGTCGAGCATCTCTTCAAGATCGGCAAAATCCCACGCCTCTATCTTCTGGACTTCGTGCGAAGTCCGGAAACCGTCGAAGAAATGCAGGAAGGGTATGCGCGATTTGACGGACGCGAGGTGCGCGAGAGCGCCGAGGTCCATGACTTCCTGCACGGAGTTCGACGCGAGCAGCGCGAAGCCCGTCTGACGCGCCGCCATCACATCGCCGTGGTCTCCGAAGATACAGAGCGCGTGAGCGGCGAGCGTGCGCGCCGTGACGTGAAACACGCCGGGGAGCAATTCTCCGGCTATCTTGTACATATTCGGTATCATAAGCAGCAGGCCCTGAGAAGCCGTGTAGGTCGTCGTCAGAGCGCCGGCCGCAAGCGAGCCGTGGACCGCGCCCGCGGCGCCGCCTTCGGACTGCATCTCCGCGACTTTCACCCGCTGCCCGAAAATATTCTTCATGCCATGAGCCGCCCATTCGTCAACGGCTTCCGCCATCGGTGACGAAGGGGTGATCGGATAGATGGCGGCAACATCCGTAAAGGCGTACGACACATATGCCGCAGCTGTGTTCCCGTCCATAGTTTTGATATGAGGTTTATTGCTCATTCTGTTTCCACTCCTTTAATGCTTTTCTCCCTACACAATATCGTTAGCCGTGATGATACGGGTAGCCTCGCCCGTTTCCGGTTCGGGAATAAATTCGCCGATAGTATCCGCGATAATGCCCGCACAGGTTCCGTCGATCTCGACATAGATCACGCCCGCCCGTCTGCCCGGCTGCGCGTCCGCCGTTCCGAATTTCACGCGGAAATCGATAAGCGGAATGAGCCGGCCCGCGCGGTACGCAACACCCGTTATATATTCGGGAGTGCCCGGCACGCGTATCGACTGCACCGGCATCCCTACTGCCCTGACCTGGCCGGCGTCTATCCCGAAAGACGCGCCTGCCGCTGAAAACGTCAAAATCATACTATCTACCGTTATCCCTGCCTCTATGCCAACATGATGTTGCTCACCGTCTGTATCAGCCGTTCGGGCTTGAACGGCTTGACGATAAAGTCCAACGCCCCAAGCTGCACGGCCATGATGACGAGGTTTTCCTGCCCCATCGCGGAGAGCATGACCACCTTCGCGTCCGGATCCAAGGCCCGTATCTCCTGCAGTGCCGCTAAGCCGTCCTTGACGGGCATAGTAATATCGAGCAGGACGAGATCGGGCCGGTCCGCGATAAACCGTTCCACCGCTTCCTCGCCGTTTCGCGCCTCCGAAAAATCCGTATATCCGGCTTTTCCGAGATTTTCCCGCACCATCATTCGCATAAAAGCCGCATCATCAACTACCAAAATCTTCGCCATTGTTTCTCCGTTATTCGCTACCGCCCGGATAGCGCCAGTCAAATAATTATTATACCTTATTCAAGCGGCAAATGCGAATTGCTATCGGCCTTCTCATAGGGTATAATAGTATATGTATGTATTGACTTTAAATGAGTGGAAACACTACATATAGATATTATCGGCAAGACACGTGTTATCAAGGAGACGAATTTGGCATTTAACGAAGAAGTAGGTATCGACCTCGGAACGGCGAACGTTCTGGTCTATGTGAAGGGAAAAGGCATCGTACTGAACGAGCCTTCCGTCGTGGCCATCAATGAGGACACGAATGAGATACTCGCTGTCGGCGAGGAAGCGCGCAAGATGTTGGGCCGCACGCCCGCAAACATTGTCGCGGTCCGGCCGCTGAAGGACGGCGTTATATCGGATTATGACGTGACGGAACGTATGCTGAAATACTTTATCCGCCGCAGCTGCGGTTCCGGCCGTTTTTTCAAGCCGCGCATTATGATATGCGTCCCGAGCGGCGTTACCGAAGTGGAGAAGCGCGCCGTTATCGAAGCGGCGACACAGGCGGGCGGCAAGTCCGTGCTGCTGATGGAGGAACCCGTCGCGGCGGCTATCGGCGCGGACCTCGACATTACGGGACCGGACGGCAAGATGGTCATCGACATCGGCGGCGGCACCTCCGACATCGCCGTCATTTCGCTCGGAACGATAGTGACAAGCATGTCCGTCAAAGTCGCGGGCGACAGCCTCGACGAGGCCATTATCAAGTATATGCGCAAAGAACACAAACTCTATATCGGCGAGCGTACGGCCGAGGAAATGAAGATGACCGTCGGTACGGCCTTTCCGCGCGAGCAGTCGGCTTCCTACGAATGCCGCGGCCGCGACCTCGTCACGGGTTTGCCGAAATCGATCGTCGTCACCTCCGAGGAAATGCTCGAAGCCTTAGACGAACCGCTTCAGACGATATGCGAGGCGGTCCATCAGGTGCTTGAGAACACGCCGCCGGAGCTTTCGGCCGACATATCCACGACGGGCATCGTCATAACGGGCGGCGGGGCCCTGCTGCACGGCATTGACCGGCGCATCAAGAAACGCACGGGCATCGACGTTATTATAGCCGATGACCCGAAGTCCTGCGTCGCCATCGGCACGGGCAAGGCGCTGAATTCGCTGAACGACCTCGACAGCCACTCGGTCAATCAGCACCGGCAGATACTGTAGTCATTCCACGGAGGTAGCCATGGCACGTTTCGAAGAATACCTTGTAGCTCTCGCTGACAATTTCGCCGAGCACAGCCTGATAGAACCTGAAGAATTTCCGGACCTCTCGCTCTACGCGGACCAGGTCGCGGAGTTTTTCTGTGAGCGGCTCGGCATATATGAGAAGGATCTGGTGATTTCAAAAAGCGTGATCGCGGATTACGTGAAGAAAGGCCTTATCCCCGCTCCGGACAAGAAGCGCTTTGACCGGGACCACACCATCATGATTTGGTTTATCCTGTTCCTGAAGATGGCGTACGGGCAGAAGGATGTCGAGGCCGTCATGAAGCCCTTTGTCGAGAATATCGAATCGCGGTTTGACGAAAAATTCAATTTCACCGAGATATATGAAAAGCTTGGACCCGTCTTCCGCGAGCAGCGCCGCGAGTCAGCCGACCGCGCCGTCAAGACGGCGGCTGCGGTCAAGGACGCCATACGCGAAGAAGGCGTCGATGATGACGACGCCCTCGAACTCTTTCTCGTGCTGACGAGTATCGCCATTCAAGCGGATACGTCAATGTTTATCGGGAAGAATCTGATTCGGGAGTTCTTCAA
>JAITEX010000155.1 GCA_031281765.1 Eubacteriales Family XIII. Incertae Sedis bacterium
ATTTTCCGCAGCATCTCCCCCGCAGCCTCCGTATCGCCCCACCGCATTTTCAGGCCGTCCGTATGCACATCTGTGATAAAGCCGTTTTCATACGCGTCTATAATAAAGGCCATAAGCCACCCGGCTTCGTTGCAGTCCACCCCGTAATCATCGACCTTTTCAGTCAGCAGCAGGCTGCCCTCTATATCCTTGCTATAGATGTCCGTGCCGAATTCGGCAAGCGCCTCATATTCGGGCTCTTCGATGACCTTGCCTTTGTGCGACCCTTCCTTGAACGTCAGTGTGCCGCAGTGCGTCCACTTGCAGCCCCAGCAGGGTTTGTGATGGTACTCATATTTCTCGCGTATCTTCTGGTACTGCACGGCTTCCTCCATCAGGGAGGTGTTCAGGTTTTTTATCGGCAGGACCCCGCCCATGTAGAGCGGCACAAACCCGTCATTCGTGCCCCAGAGCAGCGTCCCTTTGTAGGTCGGCGCTTCCTTTGCGGATTCGGCCATATTCAGCCCCGCCTGTTTCAGCGCCGGATAGTCGGCCCAATTGCTCTTCATATTGAAGCGCTTGTTGATGACGACGGCCTTGAGTTTCTTCGAGCCGAGTACGGCGCCGACGCCGTTATGCGCGGCCACATGGCCGTAGTCACCCGTAATCATCGCAAACCGCACGAGGTTCTCTCCCGCCTGGCCGATGCAGGCGACGCTCATTTCGTATTCGCCGCGGCCGTAGTCCGCGTGAATCCTGTCCTGCGTGGCGAGGCTGCCGAGGCCGACGAGGTGTGAGGCGTCCCGTATCTCCACCGTGTCGCCGTCGATATAGAGATGGACCCAATCTTCCGAAGCGCCTTCGAACACGATGCCGATATAGCCCGCGTACTTCAAGAGCGCGCCGAAGGAGCCATTCGCCTGCGAGGTCGCGAAGCCGCCCGTCAAAGCGCCCTTCGTCACCACGCCGTAGGTACCCGTACCGCCGGCCGGCATACCCGTCAACGCGCCGCAGCTCATATAGAGTTTGTTTTCGGGGGAATCCCACGAAACCTCCACGGGGACCTCGTCATACATCAGCTTGACGCCGAGGCCCGTGCCACCGAGCCAGTTGTCCATAAACTCGTGCGAGAGTTCCTCTTTCGTAACCCTATGGTTCGTCAGGTCAACCCTGATAAGAATATTCCTATAGCCAAACATATTTGTCTCCTTGCCGTTCTTGCAGAGAATCCGTATCGACGCTTTCCGTTGCCATGGCAACGCGTCAGCCCCTTAGCACGACGCCCCCGGCAAACCATATGGTCCGCCGAGGGCGTGTATCGCGTAATAACGTATGTGAAGCGGAGGCGAGCTGTCGCTTAGACCGCCGCTCTCCTACCCGTATCCTTACCGGTTGCGGTTGTCAAAGGCTCCTTTCACATCCTTGCCGAGACGCATATTCTCAAGCGCCTCGTCAACATCCTCAAGCGCGTAGGTGCGCGAAATCATCTTCGAAAAGTCAATCTTTTCGCGATGCGCGGATATGAACTGCAACGCCTTGTAGAAGTGCCGCGCATCCGCGCTGCCGCTTCCGATGACGACGGCCTGCTTGCCCTGCAGGACATTCGGCACAAACTCCACGGAGTTGCTTGACGTCTGCCCCATGACGAGGTAGGTGCTGTAACGGGCCATATAGTCAAAGCCCTGGACAAAGGCTATCGGCGCGCCCGAAGCCTCGATGCAGAATTCGGCGCCGCGGCCGTTCGTGTATTCCTTGACGATATTCACGCGGTCCTTGTGGTCCGTCACCTCTTTCAGGTTGATAGTGACGGCCGCGCCCCATTCCTTCGCGAGTTCGAGCCGTTCGGTTTCCGCCGCAATCGCGATGACCCGCGCCGCGCCGGAGAAAGACGAAAGCAAAACGGAATACAGGCCAATCGGGCCCGCTCCCTGTACGACAACCGTGTCGCCGGTGCCAATGGGGCTGTGGTCGTGAAGCCGTTCAAAGCCGCTGACGACGGTCCTGAACGCGCAGCCGACGCCGAGGGCTTCCTCGTCCGTTATATTGTCCGGCACCTTGACGATTTCCGTCGCCGGGGTGATTTTCACATATTCCGCGAAACCGCCGCGCAGCAGTTCGGGCTTGTTGAAGCCGTAGCCGGAACCGAAGGATTTACTGCACATATAGGGTTTGCGCAGTACGCGGCACTCATAACATTCGCCGCAGAACGGATGGGCCCACATGATGCGGTCGCCGACCTTCAGCTCCGTGCCGTCTATAGCGAGCTTGCGGTCTCCCGAGATATATTCGATGCGCCCGAGCGTCTCATGCCCCTGAATCAGCGGCGTGACCGTCGGAATTGAAAGCTCGCCACGACCCTGATGGACGTCCGTGCCGCAGATGCCCGCGAGCAGGACCTTCGCGAGAACGGAGCCCTCCTCAAGTTCGGGAATAGGGATGTCCTCGATGACTTCCGGTTTGCCGACTTCCACGAGTACGGCGGCTTTGCTTGTTGCAGGTATGTTTGACATTTTTATCTCCTCCTTAAAATATTCCTACTCCCAGACTAAGTAGTCGATGAGTTTGGTGACATCGGGCTGGTTTTCAAGGTCGCGGATGAAGCTGACGATATTGTCCGCATTCTCAGCGGAAACCGTCCTCGGCGGGACCTTGATAAGGTCGCGGAATTTTTCCTCAACCTGCTCGTAAGTGAGCATATTTCCGGGCGAACCCGTCGCAAGCTCTACAAAGATTTCATAGACCGTGCCGTCCTTCAGCTTGACGCCGACGCGCGCGGGCTCAAGCCCGACGCCATCGCACCGCGGGTCATGGTCGAGTTTTATCTTAGCCGCCGTCCGCAGCGTTGCCTCGTCCTTGATGGCATCGTCCGTATAGTCGCCGAGGCCGACCGCGCCCTTTGTCAGTGCGACCGCCGCGCCCCACGGGACGGAGAACTGCGCATCAACGGGATTGCGCGGCGCCCTCTTGAACTCAAAGGGTTCACAGAGCAGGTCGCGCGTACCCTTGCCCGTCCACAGCGTGATTTCCTCTATATCCTCCGCGTCGACAGCGTTGTCCTTCTTCAGTTTCAGCGCGGCGTCGATAAAGGTATGCGTGCCGCGGCAAGCCGGATACGGTTTGATGGAGATATTCGTATTTTCAAATTCCGTTCCGAGGCCGCCGATAAGCTTTTCCTCGGAATAGCTGCCGCCGTGATAGACCTTATAATAGCTGCACTCTCCCTCCGTCAGCGAATTCACGGCGCCCGTCACGCCCTTCTGCGCGAGGAAGGCGGCCGTCATGCCGCCCCTTATAGCAAAGCCGGGGCCGAGGCGTTTCGTCAATACGCCGTCACGGACGGGCTGACCGTTGCCGGAAACCTGATGGTAGCCGATGCCTATCGAGTATACTATTTCATCTTCGGAAAGGCCGAGCAGCTTCGCGGCTACGGCGGCCGAAACCATAAAGCCGTTCATCGTCGTGAAGTGCCAGCCGAACTGATGGATATTCTGGCCGGGGCGCGTCGCGAGGCCGAGGCGCGAAATCATATCGCCGCCGACGGCCACCGCCTGTATCAGGTCTTTGCCGGAAAGCCCGCCGAGATACTCAGCCATCGCAAGCGAGGTCGGTATCGTCACCACGCCGGGATGCATTGTCGCGGCTTCATGGACGTCGTCATAGTCGAGCGAATGGCCGAACGTGGCGTTGATCTGCGCCGCGTGAGGCGCCGGCAGCTTGCCGCGATACCCCCAGACCGTGGCCTGCTCCGCTCCGCCCCATTCCGTATAGAGCTCACGGACCTCGTTGCCGCCCTCTTTCGCGGAGCCGCCGATGGCGACGCCGATAAAGTCGAGTATCTGGTTTTTTGTCTCCTTGACTACTTCGTCAGGGAGCTTGTCGTATGATGTGTCAAGAAAGTTTTTTGCAAAGAGCCTGCTTGCATCCATATTCATCCCTCCAAGCGTGTGATTTTTACGAATTACTACCATTCAATTATATGCTCCAGCCGTGAAATATACTACCTTATTTGGATTAACGTTTCTTATTACGAAAGGGAATTATCATATTGCGCTTATCTATGGTTTCGGCGTCGGGTAATGATATAATAGAAAGAACAACCCCACCACACCACGAAAGGACGGATACGAATGAGCGCTATTCCGAAAACCTGCCTTGCGGCCGTACTGCCCGAATACGGAGCGCCGCTTGAACTGCGGGAAGTAAGCATACCGGAACTTGAACCGAACGCCATACTCGTCAAGGTTGAGATGGCCGGCATCTGCGGCTCCGACCTGCATATCTGGCACGGCAAAATGGGCATCAAAGCCCCGACACCCTATATTATGGGACATGAGACGATAGGCCGCGTAGTCGCGCTCGGCGAGGGCCGGACGCACGACGCTGCGGAGTCGCCGCTGCATATCGGCGACCGCATCATCTGGGCGCACGCGGACTGCTATGAGTGCTACTACTGCGACATCGTGCGCAAGCCTATGCTCTGCGAACACCGCATCGGCTACGGCATGGCACCGCCCGAAAAGCTTATGGGCGGCTTTGCGGAGTACGAATACGTGATACCGCGCACGAAGGTCATCAAGATTCCCGACAGCGTAACGGAGGAAGAATCGATTGGCGTTGCCTGCGCGTTCCGGAGCGTCGTGTCCGCTTTTGAAAAGCTGAACGGCATCGGCACAGGCGACCGCGTCGTGATTCAGGGCGCCGGTCCCGTCGGCCTCTATTCGAGCCTGCTCGCAAAGGAAAGCGGCGCGGGCAAGGTCATCGTCGTCGGCGCGCCGGCCGGGCGTCTTGCCTTTGCAAAGACCTGGGGAGCGGACGAGGTGATCGATATAGATGAGTATAAGGACGCCGCGCAGCGCCTTGAGATGATTCGCGAGATGACGGAGGGGCGCGGCCCCGAACTTGTCGTCGAGGCGTCCGGCTATCCGCCCGCGTTTGCGGAGGGCGTGGACATCGTACAGAAAGGCGGGCGGTATCTCGTCGCCGGCATGACGTCGCCGGCCGAAATGACGTTCAACCCCTTCCTCGTGCTCGCGAAAAATATACAGATCATCGGCAGCGGCGGGGCTATTATACCGCATTTCTTCAAGGCGCTGCGCTTCATAGAGTCGCGCCGCGAGAAGTACCCGCTCGGCGCCATCGTGACAAAGAAGTACGCGCTCGAGGACATCAACCAGGCGCTGTTGGATATGCAGGCGGGGCATGAGATCAAGCCGGCAATAGATAATAGAGAAAGGGCCTAACATGGGAAATAGTTTTATCAGCACCTGCCTCTCCACGCGGAACCCCATCCTCTTTGGGCGCGGCACTTCAAAGCGCGTCGGCGAGGAACTGCAGCATATGGGCGTTACGAAGGCGCTCGTCGTCTTCGATAAGGGCGTGCAGGCGGCCGGCATCGTGGACAAAATCACAAAGAGCATCGAGGACGCGGGCATCGCCGTCGTCCTCTACGACAATGTGCAGCCGGACCCGCCGGATTGGTCCTGCGAGGAAGCGGCCGAACTCGGACGGCGGGAAGGTGTGAACGGTATCGTCGCCGTCGGCGGCGGCAGCTCGCTCGATACGGGTAAGGGCGCGAAGGTCCTGCTCACGAACCCGCCGCCCATCTCGCGCTATTATTTAGAACATGAGGACGTGGTTCCGGATGAATCGAAGATGCACCCCATCATCGTCATCCCGACCACGGCCGGCACGGGCAGCGAGGCTACGCCCGGCGGCGTTATTACCGACACGAAAGAGGACAAGAAACGCAACGTCCCCTGTATGTCAAACCTCGGCATCGTGGACCCGGAACTGACGGTCGGCCTGCCGCCGCTCGTCACCGCGACGACGGCCGTGGACGCGCTCTGCCACTCGGCGGAAGCCTATACCTCGAACAAGCCGAATGCGATAAACGACCTCTTCAACGAGAAGTCCGTCGGCCTTATCGGAAAATATCTGCCGCGCGTTTTTGATGACCCGACGGATATTGAAGCGCGCGAGGGCGTGCAGCTTGCCGCTACCCTCGGCGGCCTTGGCCTGATGGGGCCGTTCTGCCATATACCGCACGAAATCGGCCTTATCATCGGCATGCTCTTCCATATCCCGCACGGCACGGCCTGCGGCATGACGCTGCCGGAAGCCCTTGAATATATTGCGCCCGAGATACCGGAGCGCGTGAGAAAGGTTGCCGAACTGCTCGGAGCCGAGGTCCCGTCAGATGCCACGCCCGAAGAAATCGGCCGTATCGCTTTTGAACGCACGCGCTGGCTCTATGAAAAAATCGGCTTCCCGAAGCTCTCCGGGTATGCGACGAAAGACGAGATACTCGCGGCGGTCCCGAAAATCATGGACCCCTACCCCTTCATACATTCGCCGCGGCCGCTGACGGAAGACGCCGTCACCGCCATACTCGAGAAAGCGTACGCCCGGTAACGACTTTCGGCCATGGAAAAACCGCCTAACGTGCGTTAAGCGGTTTACTACCCAACAGGGAGTAGCCGTTGGGCTTCCCTGCTTTAATTATATAACTTCCTGTTTATTGTTGTAAAGAAGTTTTTTTCTGTACTCGCCGGCGCGCATCACCCTTTCGGCATGCCCTCTATGGGCGCGGGCGCGGCAAGCGGCGCCGAGAGCGGCTTTTCCGTTGCGGCAAACAGCGCGGACGAGGATTCTTCCGCTACGGCAAGCGACGCTTGTTGCGCTTCTTCCGCCGCGGCGGGCTGCTCG
>JAITEX010000165.1 GCA_031281765.1 Eubacteriales Family XIII. Incertae Sedis bacterium
CGGAGAAGCGGTCGATATAAGCGAGTGGCCGTATAGCATACGTTATTTTAAAAGCGGCGATCCCAATTATTCCGCTGATGGTATCGTCCATGGCGGTTCGGGTACAACAACCACACTCAATATAGCAGAGGCGAAATCCTTTGATTTCTCCTTCAATAACAGCAAGCGTCTGCCGCCGGGCTACTCGGTGCTGTTACATGGCACGATTGCCGCCCCGGCGACGGCGTCATCCTCGGATATTGGCAAGACGGCCTACAATTCCTTTGCCGTCAATACAAAATATTATCCGACCGCTACCGGCGGCACAGGGGTGGAAGCGGGCGCCTGGGAACCTAAAGAGCAGACCTTCGTATTGGCCGAAGCCAATAACGCGCGGATAACGAACAGCTCGGGCGTTATCTTTAAGGACAAGGACGCAAACAATACCTATGCGTCGGGCAGTGACGCGGCCTACGCGGGCGTAAATGTGACGCTTTTCCGTACGGACGCTGCGGGAACCCATATCGAGGGTGTGGAATATCACGAAGTAACGGATGCGGACGGACGCTTTGCGTTTGACCATTTGCCCGGCGGGTATTATACGATACGGGTGTCGCTGCCGACGGGCGCGCCGACGGGCGCCTCTTATAGTTTCGCGACCCGCGGCGCGGACGATTCGGCAACGGCTTCACACATAGACCCTCTTACGGGCGAGAGCGGCGTGATACAGCTTAACTCGGGCGAAACCTTACACAAGACGTTTAATGCGGGCATTCGGGCGACGGCCGCGTATACGGTAGAGTTCCGCGAAAACAGCGCGGACGGCGCCCTTGTATCCTCCGTGTCGGGGACCAAGACCGTCGACGGGACTTCCGTGACAATTATACCGGGTACGACAACCGGATATGGTCCGCCCGCGAACTACCATATCAAAGCCGGTACGGACACGCAGAGAACCTATACGCCGACATTTGACGATCTAACCGAGACGCTTGTATTTGTGGTAGCGGGCGACCTGTTCACGCTGAGTTACGACTTAAACACGGCCGATGAGCTCGCCGTCAGGAATGACGGCGCCGCGTCCGAAACCGTGGCGTATAACGCGGCCATTTCTTCCGCGGCGAACTACGCTTCAAACAGCGTCGGAGGAAGTACCGCGCCGATAAGGACAGGCTATACTTTCGGCGGCTGGTATCTCGACGCGGCTACGACGCAGGCGGTCGGCAGCGCGCCAATGCCCGCCGAGGCAACGGCCATATACGCAAAGTGGGACGCGCGGCCGGTGACCGTGGAATACAATGTCAACGGCGGCATAGAAGAAATAGACGATGTGGAGGGAACCTATGGACAGGTTCTGTCGCCAGCGCCGGCCAATCCGACGAAGGCGGGCTATACCTTCGCGGGCTGGTATTCAGATTCGGATAAGACCGATAGCTTTACGCACGGCGAAACGCTGCTGACAACGGCAAACAATGTAGTGGACTATGAGACGCCATCAATAGCGACGGGCAACGCCACGCTCACGCTCTACGCGAAGTGGGACGCTAACACCTATACGATCAGTTATGATAAAGGCAGTAATAGGGCGAGTGGTTCAATGGATAGCGTGCCGGCTTTGTTCGACGGCGATCTGACGCTTGCGCCAAACGCATTTACTTACGCGGGCTATACGTTCAGCGGATGGGATGCCGCTTATGATGAAAGGGTATCGGGAGAAGGCTCCGGCGCGAACTATCAGGACTTCGACGGGAAGGCGGACTTTACGGACAAAAACAGCTTCCTGCCGTGGAATATCGCGGCGAATGTACAATTGAAAGCGTTGTGGACAGCCGGCAACAATACACCCTATACGGTGGAACATTATCTCGTCAGCAGCGCCGGGACCGTAAAGGAAGATACCGACACGCTGACCGGCAGGACCGATACGCTTGCGACAGCCGTTCCGCGAAATTATACGGGCTATACGCTGAATGCGTCGCATAGCCAGGCGGTTTCGGCCGGGATTATCGACGGTGCGGGCAGGCTTGTGTTAAGGCTCTATTATGAGATAAACGTCTATACGGTGACGTTTACGGACGGTAGCGACAAAACGCTTGATACGCAGGCGGTCGAATATGGCGAAGACGCGACGGCGCCGCAAGATCCGAGCCGGGATGGTTTTACCTTCGATGGTTGGGACAAGGAATTTGCGAACATTACCGCGGACCTGACGGTTGCGGCAACATGGCGGGAACGGGCGGCAGCCACGCCGCCGAATGCGCCGGTGGCGCAGACGCCGACCGAATCCACGGATGAACCGGGAGGAAACACGCCGACAGCACCCGCGGGTGAACCGGGGAGAGAAACGCCGGCCGGACCCGCGGATGAATCGGGTGGAGATACGCCGACAGGACCCGCGGACAAACCCACGTCGCCGTCAACGGGTACCCTTACCGACGGACCGAATCCTCCGACTTCAAACGGCGGCACAAGCGTAGGCATCGACAATCAGTCTGTTCCGACAACAAGCCCCGATAGCACGAGCGCGGCAAGTCTGGTATTCTCGGCGTTCGCTTTCGTCAATGCTATCCTGCTTGCGGCCGGCGCGCTTATGCGTCGCAAACGTGGGGATGAAACGGATAAACGCAAAGGCCGCGGCCTCTTACAAGCGTTCGCTCTTATAACGGGCATAGCGACGCCGGTCATATGGTTCGCTCTGGATTGGCCGTTTACGAACCTGACGTTCGCAAACCAGTGGTCGCCTTACGTGGCCGCGGCATTTGTCGCCAACGTGGGACTGACGCTCGCATATAATTTCAGGAAAGGCGGGCGTGTGGTAAAGACCGCGGATGAAGCAAAATAGCCCCATCCGCGCAAGCTGAGAAAGCCTCATGAAAGATACTATGCAGGTAAAAAACAAAAAACTTACGAACGATGACCTGGAACGCCTCGCCTCCGAAGCGATACACGGAAGCGGCGCGGCGTTCGAGGTGATTTACGAAGCCAAACGCCGCGAGCTTTATTCGACGGCATTGAGGCTGCTCGAATCGCCAGAGGACGCGGAGGACGCGGTTCAGGAAACGCTCTTAGATGTGTTTCAGCGGATAAACAAGCTCAAGTATCCGCGCGCGTTAAACGTCTGGCTTTACAAAATACTGTATCAGAAGTGTACGGATGTCATCCGGAAGAGGCAACGGCGCCGCAAAATTGATACGGCGTTGACGGACGATGACGTCGCGGATATGATTCCCGACGAAGACCGCGACTATATACCTGAGAAACATGCGGAAAACGGCGAGATAAGCGAGATGCTCCGCGAGGCTATAGGCGCGCTTCCGAAAAAGTCGCGGGAGGCGTTCATATTGTATTATTTGAATGACATGAAGTATAGTGAGATTGCGGAGACGACGGGTACGAGCGTAAAGACCGTATCGACGAACCTGATACGCGCAAAACGAAAGCTGCGCTCGCGGCTTTCGATTGCGAACGCGGGCTTTAAAGGCGCGTTCGTGGCCAAGTTCTCGGCCGGGATTCAGGGGATTGCGGTCAAGGTGGGTATCGGCGCGGTGGGCGCGTTGTGCGCGGCGGGTGTTTCGTGGTACGCGCTTGCGGAAGAACCCCTGCCGCCGCCCGAACCGGCGAGTTTTCATATAGCGCTTTCGGGAGATGATTGCGAATGCGGCCATATAAACCCAAAGAGCTTGGCGCTCAAGGGGATAAGAAGCGGCGATGTCGTTTCCGAATGGGAGGTTGCGGACGCTTCGGGAGACACGGTATTTGCCGGCGGCCTTGCCGAAACGACGGCCTATATATCGAACCTTGAGACCAAAGGACAGAATGGCACATATCTGCTGCGTTGCGTGATTACGGATAAGTATGGCTATGAATACGGGGTATCACGCGAAATCGTTATCGGCGACTACAAAGGGGACGCCGACTAAAGCGTTGCTTTTTATAGGGATTTTTCGCATTATAGAGCAATATTGCGCGGCGAAGCAATAAGGCCAATTTCGCGTACAGTTGCGGGCGTCAGGTGATTCATATATAATGTAGCTTACATTAATTTCAGTATGCAGCACCCATGAGTGCCGGATAAGCGTGTGCTTCCGGCGGAAGAGAGGCAACAATGAGCGAAGAAATACTGTTGACACAGGAAGGATATGACGCGAAAATCGCGGAACTCGATGAGTTAGTCACCACGAAACGTTCCGAGATTGCGGAACGGCTGAAAGAAGCCATCTCCTACGGCGATATTTCCGAGAATTCCGAATACGACGCCGCGAAAAACGAGCAGGCGGAACTCGAGGATAAAATCGCGAAAATCGAGAATATTATTAAAAACGCGAAAATCATCGACGGAAAGGCCGTAAAAGGCGATCGCGTAAACCTCGGTGTCAAAGTGAAAGTTCGCAATTCCAAGACGAAGGAAGAAAACGTCTATATTATCGTCGGTTCGGCCGAAGCCGACCCGCTCGAAGGAAAGTTATCGAACGAAAGCCCCGTGGGAAAAGCCTTGCTCGGTGCTAAAGTCAAAGAAAAAGTAGCGGTGAAAGTGCCCGACGGCGAAATAAAATATGAAATCCTGTCCATCGGCAAGAGCAAGTAATATCGATTGATACCCTGGCGTCTACGGTAAACGTGCCGCGCGGGGCATAAGAGACGGAGGCGGAATCATGTCAGACGAAAACAGAACAGCGGCCGAAGTAGCGGCCGGCGAGCAAGAACAAGAAGAAATATCCGCGGAACAGCTGAACGAGCTGCGCCTCGTCCGGCGCGAGAAGCTGAAGAAGCTGCAGGACGCGGGACGCAATCCCTTCCTTCAGGAGACGTGGAACGTCACGGATTACAGCGCGGACATCAAAGAAGCATTCAGCGAGGACGAGGAAAAACAGGTTTCCGCGGCCGGCCGCATTATGGCGTTTCGCCATATGGGCAAGGCCTCGTTCGTTGACATTCAGGACAAGCAGGGCCGCATTCAGCTCTACGTGCGCCAGGATGTCATTACGCCCGAAGAGTACGAAATATTCCTCACCTATGACATCGGCGACATCGTCGGCGTGGAGGGCAGCGTGTTCCGTACGCGCCACGGCGAAATTTCTGTGCGCGTCAGCCGCATCGTGTTATTGACAAAGAGCATCCAGATACTGCCGAACAAGCGGCAGGGATTGAAGGACACGGAGCTGCGCTATCGCCAGCGCTATGTCGACCTTATCATGAACCCCGAGGTGCGTGACCTCTTTGTGAAGCGCGCGGCCATCATAAAGGAAATCAAGCGCTATCTTGAGGAGGACGAGGACTTCCTTGAAGTCGATACGCCCATCCTTACGATAATAGCGGGGGGCGCGAACGCGCGGCCTTTCGTGACGCATCACAACACGCTTGACATAGATATGAACCTGCGCATCTCGAATGAATTATTCCTGAAGCGGCTGACGGTCGGCGGGTTTGACCGCGTCTACGAGATGGGAAAGATGTTCCGCAATGAGGGCATGGACCGCAACCACAATCCCGAGTTTACGTCGATGGAGCTTTATCAGGCCTACGGCAATATGGAAACGGTCATGCGGCTGACGGAGAACGTGGTGTCGCGCGCGGCGCAGGCGGCGAACGGCAGCATGGTGATAGAGTATCAGGGCAAGACGTTCGACTTGACCCCGCCGTGGGAACGGCTTTCGATGCAGGATGCGGTGAAGAAGTGGGTCGGCGTCGATTTTGACAAGATACAGACCGACGAGGAAGCGCGCGAAATCGCGAAGAAATACCATCTCGAGGACTGGCAGGACATCACGCGCGGCCTCGTGATAGCGGAGCTGTTCGAGGAATATTGCGAGGAATATCTCGAGGGGCCGATATTTATCACGGGCCATCCCGTGGAAATCAGCCCGCTTGCGAAGCGCGACCCGGAGGACCCGCGCATTACGCGCCGGTTCGAGGCCTACGTGAACACGTGGGAGGTCGCGAACGGCTTCTCCGAACTGAACGACCCGATAGACCAATACCAACGGTTCAAGGAGCAGCAGGAGCAGCTTGAGTCCGGCGACGAGGAAGCGCATCCGATGGATGAGGACTTCGTGAATGCCCTCGAAGTCGGCCTGCCGCCGACGGGCGGCCTCGGCATCGGCATCGACCGCGTGATAATGCTCGTGACGGACGCGCCGTCCATCAGGGACGTGATACTCTTCCCGACGATGAAACCTCTTGAATGACAGTATAGACTGCGATAGGTTTATCGATACGGTGTTGGCGCAGGGCGCGGAGCGGTACCGCGATTTTGCGTGGCGGCGCACTGCGGACCCCTACGCTATCCTCGTGTCGGAAATCATGCTGCAGCAGACGCAGACAGCCCGCGTAGAACGCTATTTTGAGGAATGGATGCGGCGTTTTCCGACGGCCTGCGCTTTGGCGCGCGCCCGGGTTGCCGAGGTACTTGCGGCATGGGCGGGGCTTGGCTACAACCGCCGCGCGCTCGCGTTGAAACGCGCTGCCGAACAGGTCTGCGCGGAATATGCCGGCGTCCTGCCGGATTCCGGGGAAGCGCTTCTCTCGCTGCCCGGCATCGGCCCCGCAACGGCGGCGGCCCTGCTCGCGTTCGCCTATGATAAACCCGCCGTCTACCTCGAAACAAATGTCCGCTCGGTCCTGCTGCATGAATTTTTCCCGCAGGCGAAGGGCGTCACCGATAAAGAACTGCGCGTTCTGCTGTCCGGCATAACTGAGCGCGTTTCCGTCCTCGGCATCTCCGCGCGCGTGTGGAACTATGCGTTGCTCGATTATGGCGCGTACCTGAAAAAAGCGCTCCCCAATCCGGGCCGGCGCAGCAAACATCATAGCCGGCAGTCCGCGTATGAGGGCTCGCGCCGTCAAAAACGCGCCCGCTTGCTTGAAGCCGTCCTCGCTGCGCCAAACCAAACGACTGAAGCGCTCGCCCGTTCCCTCGGTTACGACTTCGCGCTCACCGAAAGTATTCTTTCAGACCTCGCCGCCGAAGGGTTTCTGAGGCGAGACGGCGATACGTGGTCTGTGTAGGCTCGCATAAGAATCAAACGCCTTGAAAGGTTTGTTGTCAATTTGCCAGCAACAATCAATAATCAATAATCAATAATTTGGATATGCCTTGTTTCGCGGACGTATTTAATATAAAATAAAGTCCTATGTTAATTGCTTTTGAACTGTGTTTTCAAGGAAGGGTTCAGCATGAAAGGTTATACAAGCGATAAAATCAGAAATGTCGTCCTGCTCGGCCACGGGTCGAGCGGCAAAACGACGATAGCCGAGGCTGCACTGGCCGCTACGGGCGCTGTCAGCAGAATGGGGAAGGTTGAGGACGGCAATACGGTTTCCGATTATGAAAAGACGGAAATCGACAAGGGCTACTCCATATCGTTGTCCGTTGTCCCCGTGGAATATAACAAGCATAAGATCAACCTGCTCGACGCGCCGGGCTTCTTCGACTTTGCCGGGGAGGTCGCGTCCGCCGTCCGCGCGGCTGACGCCGCTGTCATTGTGGTGGACGCATCGGCGGGCGTACAGGTCGGCACGGAAAAGGCGTGGAACGCGGCGAAGGCCGCGGGCCTTCCGAGATTCTTCCTTATCAATAAGACGGACAAGGAAAACGTCGACGTCAATCAGGTCATCGCGGACCTGAAAGAAAAATTCGGCACGTCGGTTGCGACGCCTGACGATAGGGACGCGCTGATGGAAGCCGTTGCCGAGACGGATGAGGAATTGCTCGAGAAGTATTTCGATGCGGGCGAGCTTTCGGACGACGAGTTTACGAAGGGCCTTGCGAATGGCATCAGTTCCGGCGACATTGCGCTTATCTATACGGCGAGCGCTCTGAAGCAGGAGGGCATTACCGACTTCCTCGATATTATACTGAAATACGCGCCGTCGCCGCTTGCGCACGCGCCGTACGAGGCCGAAAACGCTTCGGGCGAGGCCGTCAGCGTCGCTGCGGACCCGGCGGGCCCCGTTGCGGCTTTCGTGTTCAAATCCGTCGTCAACAAGACAACGGGCAAAATATCCTATATCAAGGTCATACGCGGCACGGTACATCCGGGCAGTGAGATACTGAATGTCAATCAGGAGAAGCCCGAAAAGCTTTCCTCCATATTCTTCGCGCGCGGCAAGAACCAGTCCGAGGCTCCCGAGGTTGCGGCGGGCGATATTTTCGCGGCGACGAAGCTCGCGTACACGCATACGGGCGACACGCTTGCGGACAAGGCGAACGTGGTGAAATTCCC
>JAITEX010000183.1 GCA_031281765.1 Eubacteriales Family XIII. Incertae Sedis bacterium
CTTATCGTCGTTATGCGTAATCATCACCACACGCTTCCGCGCTTGCCGCAGCAGGATATTGAACGTATCGCTCGCCTCGCCGAAAAAGCTCATAAATATCACGTCCCACACGCGCATACGCTCCGTCGGACGGGTTTCCCCGCCGTCGAGCGCCCGGGCGACAGCGCCCGAAACGATGTAATCGGCAGTGTCGGAAAGCACGGCGTCGACGTTCGTGATGCCGCCATTCACAAGCGCGCACTTGAGATAGGCAATGGCATAGGGATGGACATCGATGGCTTCAATATGGCGGACATACGGCGCGAGCAGGACATCGAAAAGCCCCAGGCCGCACCCTAAATCCACGACCTCGTCCTCAGCGTCGAAAAACGGCAGCGCCAGTTCCACTAATTTGCGGAAGAACCCCGTGTAATCCGAAGCCCGCCGGTAATATTCTATCTTTTCGGGTGTCCAATCAAACAGCGCTGGCATACCTACCTCATTTCAATCAAAAAACGGCGCTCCGTTTCCCTATACCACAGGGGAGTCACTGCCTGTCGCGCAAAGCAGCTTCATCGAGTATCTCGAAATGCCGTTTCTGATACCGGATAAGCCCCTCGCTCTGCATACGGCTGAGTTCCTTCGACAGAGCGCTGCGGTTCACGCCGAGATGGCGGGCAAGCTCCTCACGATCCATCTTAAGATCGAAGACCGTACCGCCGAGCTTCCGGCGCTTGTAATCGAGGAATATGTTGATGCGCGCGCGCATGGAATGCTGATAGAGCGCGTCGAGCCGCGTCTGTTTGCGAATGCTTTCATCCGCGAGTATATGCGCGATATTCTTCAGCAGATGCTCCCTGATACCAAAGGGTATGGCCGTATCGTCGGTAAAATTATACGCGATGCCGCTGACGCAGGATTCCGTCAGGCTGTATATCTCCAGCGGGCTTATGCGCGTACGCGTATACGCGAGGTCAAGGCCGATAATATCGCGTTTCGAGAAAACCAGCACGCGGTCAAGACTGCCGTCGCTGTACTTACGCGCAGCCGCAAGCCGCCCCTTCGTGATAAGCCATATCTTACCGACTTCCTCACCCTCGGCTATAAGCGCCTGACCCGGCTCGAGCTGCCGCGTCTCCACGGGTATTTCCGCGATTATCGCCCGATATTCCGCGTCCGCCAATCCCGCAAACAGGCGTGAATGTCTCATGTGTCCTCCCATCTGTTCTCACCGAACGTGGGGTCGAGAATGGTGAACTGGCCTTTCCGGCATTTGATAAGCCCTTCCTCGCGCATCTTGCTGATTTCGTTCGAAAGCGAACTGCGGTTTACGCCGAGATACTGCGAAAGCTGCTCACGGTTCATGTTTACCTCAAAGTCGTCGCTTTCATACCGGTCCCGCATATGGGAGAGAAAGACGCAGATCCGCGCCCGCAGAGAGCGTTTGTAGAGGACGTCTATCTTTACCTGCTTACGGACGCTCTCATTCGCGAGCAGCCGAAGCGCGTTCATCGTGAATTTTTCGCGCAGCGCCGCGTCAATCGCCGCAGTAAAGAAAATACCCGCGTCGCAGACCACGAGCTTCGCGTCCTTCGCGACGGCAAGCCGGAGCGGCATCTTCTTCGTCTTCGTGAACACGATGTCGAGGCCCGGATAGTCCCCCGGGGAATAGAGCTGCACGAGGTCGAGGCTGCCGTCCCGGTACATACGCGCGGCGTGAACCAGCCCGCTATCCACATACCAGAATTTGTTCAACACATCGCCCTCATCGGCGATAATAGCCCCCGGCGAAAAGGAATCCGCGGAGAAATACGGCGAGTGCATCATCACGTCGTATTCTTCTTCCGTAAAATTATTGAATAACAGAGACTTTCGCATAATGCAATTTTAATCCATACGGCGTTTTATGTCGAGCTTTTTTTCTTCAAGCAGGTTCGCGCCGCCGGCCGTCACCGACGCGACAAGCCTCCGGATATGCTCATCCTCTTCAATCGGCAGCGTTACGGAAAACCGTATCTTCTCCGTATAGGAAGCATCCGAAAGTTCTCCGCCCGCGTTTTCAAGCGCGTTTTTCAGCCTGTCGAAATACGTATAATCCGTCTCATATCTCAGCGCCGCGGCTTCATGGACGCCGGCAACGCCGGCCGCAAGCACAGCCCGCTTCGCGGTTTCCGCATAGGCGCGCGTCAGGCCGCCCGTACCGAGCTTTACGCCGCCGAAATACCGCACGACCATGATTGCGGCATACGTAAGGTCAAACGCCTCAAGCAGGGCGAGAATGGGCGCGCCAGCCGTACCCTGCGGTTCGCCGTCATCGCTCGCCCAAAGCAGTTCCCGCTTGTCGCCGAGAGCAAAGGCCGGGACATAATGCGTCGCGCCCTTATATTCCGCGCGGACGCGCGCAAAGAACGTATCCGCCTCTTCGCGCGACAATACCGCCCGGGCCACACCGGTGAACTTTGATTTTTCGATAATAGCTTCGGCGTTTCCCTCGCCGCACAGCGTCTTGTATCGTATCAGAATTTGGTCCTTTTCAGCTCATCGATGAACTTATTGTTCAGTATCTTGATATGGGTCCCCTTCATGCCGAGAGAACGCGACTCGATGACGCCCGCGCTTTCAAGCTTGCGCAGCGCGTTGACGATGACCGAACGCGTAATGCCCGACCGGTCCGCAATCTTGCTCGCGACGAGCAGGCCTTCCATGCCGTTCAGTTCGCTGAATATCTGCTGTATGGCCTCTATCTCCGAATATGAGAGCGTTCCGATGGCCTTCAGTACGGTCGCCTTTACGCGTTCCTCCTC
>JAITEX010000174.1 GCA_031281765.1 Eubacteriales Family XIII. Incertae Sedis bacterium
TTGTCGCGATATTGCTACATTGTCGCAAGATTGAGACGAGGGATTCGCTGATTTGCGACAAGCGGGTGCGTTTCGCGCTCTTGCGCCCTGCCCCGCATTCACGCAAAGATATTATGCAAGAAGCGTTCCAAGCAATAAATCCGCTGTTTTCAAGGGATTCCATACATTAAAAAGTCTTATCTCGTAATTTCCCGGTAGTATACCAAGGTTGGCACAGCCCTTGCTCTATATATAAGACGTGTAAAGAATACGTTAAATTTTAGTGATTTCATCACGCAATGGGAGGTACTAACATTATGACAGAAACCGCAAAAGGATACCCCGAGCAGATCAAGGTGACCCATCTTGACGAAAAGACACGGGATGAGGTCAAGAATGTCAAGGTCCTGACGGATCGGCTTCAAGCCCTGAAAGACGAGTGGGAAGCAGCGGAACCGCAGGTCTACGTGGACGATTCACTGCTGTTCACAGAGTCGTGGAAGGAAACCGACGGCCTGCCCATCGACATCCGCTGGGCGAAGGCGTTCGAGAAACGCATGAAGGAATCCCCGCTCCTTATCCGCGACGACGAAATCATCGTCGGCTCGCTGACAAAGTTTATCCGCGGCAACGGCACGTTCTGCGCCATGAAGCCGCATGAAATCCTGAAGATGACCGAGACCGGCAAGTTTGACCGGAAGTCGTCAGACATCTCCTCGACGAAAATCGAACCCGAGGACCTCGAAGCCCTGAAACAGGACGCCCTCTACTGGATCGATGCTATGCCGAAGGAAAGCACGGTCAACAGCGCAGTCGCGTACGACATGGGCGAGGACGCCTTCGACCTGCTTTTCGACCGCACGATGATATTTGAGGGGCGCGGCGTCCGTTACAAGATGGACCGCGGCCTGTTCCAGAACTACAGCGCCTATGGCGGCGGCGTATCGCAGGTCAGCGCGAAATGTCTCGACAACGGCCTGAACTATGTGATCCAGCTCGCGAAGGACGAACGCGAACGCATGATGCGCGAAGGCGATACGCTTGACTCGCGGCAGATTGCGCGCGGTACGGGCGGCACGGGCGATTGCCACGGCACAGCTCAGTTCCTGCGCAAGTACTGGTATCTCGAGGCCATCATCATTTCCTGCGAAGCCCTTATCGCGTTCGCGAAGCGCCACGCCGACCATCTGCGTGAGCTCGCCGACAAGGAAACGCGTGAGTGGCGTCGTGAGGAACTGCTCGTCATGGCGGACGCCTGCGACCGCGTTCCGGCCGAGCCGCCGCGGACCTTCCTCGAAGCCGTCCAGTCTGCGCGCTTCATGCATCTCGCCGCGTGGAAGGAAAGCTCGGACCGCCCCGAAGTACCCATCGGGCGTATGGATCAATATCTCTGGAAATACTACGAAGCCGATAAGGAAGCCGGCCGGGTCGACGCGCAGAAAGCCGCGGAGATCCTCGGCGCCTTCTGGCTGAAGATACGCGAATGCGAAAACCTCGTGACGATTCCGCGTGAACAGCGCGCGGCGCCGGGTTCCCTGCTCCCGAACGTGACGCTCTGCGGCGTTGACGAGGACGGGAACGACCTGACAAACGAGCTGTCCTGGATAGTCCTCGAAGTCATGTCGCAGATCAAGCTCTCCGAGCCGGCCGTCTATGTCCGCTACAATCCGGATATGGATCCCGAGTTCGTGAAGCACGCGCTCGAATGCAACCGCGAGTTTGGCGGCGGTAACCCCGCCTTCCTCTCCGACCGCATCGGCACACAGCGTTATTTAGACCTCGGCGTTCCGATTCAGGACGCGGCGAACTGGAACGCTTCGGGCTGCCTCGGTTATCATCTCGACAGCATGGAGCATATGGGCGGCGGTTACAACCTCTGTCAGCCGAAAGTCATAGAAGTCGCGCTGTACAACGGCGTTGATCCGCGTACCGGCATCGAAATCGGTATCAAGACAGGCGACCTGCGCGAAGCGAAGACCTTCGACGAAGTCAAGGAAGCCTATTTCAAGCAACTCGAATACTTCTCGCCTCTTTTGATGCGTTTCAAGACGCTCGGCTGGGGCACGGAAATCGTCGACGGACCGATGAGCGGCCTGCGCGGCGCGATGCAGTACGAAGACTGTATCAAGGCCGGTATGGCGTCCCGCGAAGGCGGCGCGCGCTATCCGCAGGGACGCGCAAGCTGGTTCGGCAGCCGCGGCATGGTAGACCTTGCCGATACGCTCGCCGCGATAAAGAAAGTCGTCTTTGACGACAAAAAGGTCAGCATGGGCCAGCTCCTCGACGCCTGCCTCGCGAACTGGGAAGGCTATGAAGAGATTCAGCAGCTCTGCCTGAACGCGCCGAAGTACGGCAACGACGACGACTATGTCGACGAAATCTACGATGAGCTTTCCACACGGGTTCCCGAGATAATGCAGTCAATCAAGGATCCGCTTACGGGCGAGACACCGATGCTCTTTATCGGCGCGGCCGCGGGCCACGTACAGATCGGCAAGGCCATCGGCGCCCTCCCGAACGGACGCTCGGCCGGCACCCCGGTCAACGACGCCGCCTGCTCGGTCATGCCGGGTATGGACGTCAACGGCCCGACCGCAGCCATTAACTCCGCGACGCGCGGCGGCTATGCGAAACCGTACGCAGGATTTGCGATGAACATGAAATTCTCAAAGGCTGTCCTGAACAGCGACGAGAAGCTCGGCAAGCTCGCGTCCCTTATCAAGGCGTTCAACCGCCGCGACGGATGGCACGTACAGTTCAACATCCACAGCAAGGAAGAACTGCTCGACGCGCGGGAACATCCCGAGAAGCACAAGAACCTGCTCGTCCGCGTTGGCGGCTACAGCGCGTACTTTATCGATCTGCCGCCGGAGCTGCAGAGTGAGATCGTGCAAAGAACCATGCATGAGTTCATGTAAGTAACAACTATGGTCATTGAGTTTGGCTCCGCAGGAGCCAAACTCAATGTTTTATAAAAGAAAGAATTATTATATGAGTGAAATAGTTGGCACGGTATTCAATGTTCAGCGGTACAGCATAGACGACGGCCCGGGCATCCGGACCACCGTTTTTGTGAAAGGCTGCCCTCTGCGCTGTCCCTGGTGCTCGAATCCCGAATCGCAGAACCCGCACCCGGAGCTGCTCTACCGTTATACCGCATGCACGCACTGCGGGACCTGCGTTAAGACGTGTTCGGATATTGAAAACGCCGTTTCGATGGACGATGCGGGCGCTATCCATATCGACCGCGAAAAATGTACGGTCTGCGGCGCCTGTGTAGAGACCTGCCCCTCGAAGGCGCTCTCGATAACCGGCGAGGAAAAAACGACGGACGAGGTCATGAAAACCGTCCTGCGTGACGAGGTCTATTATGAGGACGGCGGCGGCGTCACCTGTTCGGGCGGTGAAATACTCGCCCAGCCCGAATTTGTGGAAGAGATATTCCGGCGCTGCAAGGAGCGAGGCATTCATACGAATGCCGACACGTCCGGCTATGGCAACAGCGAGGCGTTCAGAAAAATACTTGACGTCAGCGACCTGTGCTATTTCGACGTCAAGGTGCTCGACCCGGAGCGGCATAAGGAAATCATCGGCGTGCCGAACGACCTTATTATGGCCAATATGAAGGTACTCGCGGACAGCGGCGTCCAGACGGTGCTGCGCTATCCTGTCGTGCCCGGCATGACGGACGACGACGCGAATATCGACGCCATTGCGGATACCGTAAAGAAGCTCGGCAGGCAGGACGATTGGGTCGTCAATATCCTGCCCTACCACCGGTACGGCGAGAACAAATACGCCTCGGTCGGCATGGTCTATCCGATACCGGATGTTCCCGACAATACCGCAGAGAATCTC
>JAITEX010000021.1 GCA_031281765.1 Eubacteriales Family XIII. Incertae Sedis bacterium
GCTGAATCTGACCAACTGCTCGTTTATCGGCAACAAGGCGGTGAATTACGGAGGCGCAATCAGTTCGGAAGGCGCGAAGGTCTATGCGACGAACTGCACGTTCTATAATAATAGCAGCAGCAAAAGCGGTTCTTACGGGGGCGCCATATACCTGTACAGTTCCGCCACCAATGTCGGCGGCGGCGCCATTACAAACTGCACACTCGTAGGCAACACCGCAAAATCCCGCGGCGGCGGTATCATCCACGATGGCACAACAAATACAGCTAATAGGATAACGGTGAAAAACTCCCTTATTATCGGAAACTCTGCCGGTACGGGAGCGGATATATATACCGCAACCGACGGTGGACGCAATCTGTACGGAACCGCAAATGGGACGTTCAGTAAACTCGCCACCTCAACAAGCAGCGTCGCCTACCCCAACACCTGGATAGCGGCCGGCGCGCCGCAGGACAACGGCGGCAACCACCTGCCGACCATCGCGCTGCTGGATGTCACGGGCAGCCCCGCGATTGACAAGCTGACCGCAGGCAGCGGCGCGCCCGCTACCGACCAACGCGGTATGACGCGCGGCGCAACGCCCGACATCGGCGCGTATGAGTTCATCGCAGCCCCGAGCCCGACGGTTACGAGCGTCACGGTCACGCCTGACGAAGTATCCGTAGTGAAGGGAGAATCCCGGACGTTTACCGCCGAAGTGGAAGGTACGAACGATCCGGTTCAGACGGTCGACTGGAGCGTATCCGGCAACAGCAGCGCGGACACGACGATAAGCGCCGGCGGGTTGCTGACCGTCGCCGCGGACGAAACCGCGACGTCTCTGACCGTGACCGCTACGTCAACCTGTGACGACACAAAATCCGGCGTGGCGGCCGTGACGGTAGCCTCCGCGTTCCACGTCAGCACGGCGGAGGAGTTCAACCACGCGATGAGCAAAGCGGGCAACGCGCTTCCCATCTACATCGAAGCTGACATTGCGGGCGTGAGCAACGACGCGATTGCCGGCGGCGGCAGGGACATCACCATCTACGGGCAGGGGCACACGATCACACAGGCCGGTGGCGGCGTGACCGCGCATGTGGACGGCGCGAACAATAAGCTGACCATCAAAGACCTGACGATAGACGGCGCCGGCAGCACGACGACGAACAAAAACGGCGGCGGCGCAATCTACCTCGGCGGCGGTGACGTCTATCTGGAAAACGTCACAATCAAGAACTGCTCGGTCACCTTCGTGAGTGACGTGAACAACGGCCTCAGGTACGGCGGCGGAGCGGTGAGCGTCGCGCTGCATACCACCCCGAACGGAACCGCGTCAAACGGGAAAATCACGGCGATCAACTGCACGTTTACCGGCAACAACGTCGGGCATACCTATGACGCGCCCGGCGGCGGCGCCTTAAGCGCGGACAAGGTTGATATAACAAACTGCACATTCTGGGGCAACAGGGCGACCGACAGCATGGGCGGCGCGGTCTACGCGCGGATGGGCGGTTCCCTCGTGAACTGCACGGTCATAAACAATTTTGCGGGAGTCAGCGGCGGCGGCGTCGCCACCCGTACGGAGCCCGTCAACGGGGGCTATAGCTATCTGCATATACTGAACTCCATCGTAGCCGCGAACACAACCGGCGGGACAATGGGCAAAAGCGCCGTCAACGTGGACCATGTCTACGACCAGGGCGGCAATATCTTCGGGTATATCCACACGGCCGCTAACGCGGATTATCGCGACGAGGTATATTCCGCAAACGGCAAAAGAAAGCCCGCTGCCGGTTCTGTATGGAATGTCGCTGTAGACGGCAACGCCGCGTGGCTTGATTACGCCGGGCCGAAGGATAACGGCGGCAAGACGCCGACCATTGCCCTGAAGGACGCGGCGGCAAGCCCGGCCATCGACAAAGGTGCGCCTTACGGCGCTGTCGAAAGCTACTATACCGCGCTGAACGCGCCCGCTGTCGACCAACGGGGCGAATCGCGCAATGGCGCGCCCGACATCGGCGCGTATGAGTTCGCCGGTACGCGCGCTCCCGTCGTGAATTACACCCCAAAGGACACCCCGGGAATAGCGTCCCCGGATAACGTGGATGACGGCGGGGCGGCGGGCGGAGAAATCCCCGCGCCCGCCAGGGGTCCGGGCGGCAATGCCGCCAAAACCGGCAATGTCACCAAAGCCACACCGGGCGCCGCCTTCGTGAATGTAGTCAGGACGGTGGGCAAGGACAGTCGGAATGGTTCCCGTAGAAACGCGCGGGAAACAACGGCGCCGCGTAACGCATATGCGGATGGGACGGCGGACGGGGAAATCCCTGTCGGGGAAATCAGCGCGCCGATCGCGGATGCCGGCGACGGGGGCAGCGTCATAATCGCGGAAAGCAGCACGCCGCAAACGCCGGGTGATGACACTGAGGGCAGCGGCTTCCCGTCCGGTTATCTGATGTACGGCGTTGCCGCGTTGGTCCTGGCCGGCGGGCTGCTGTGGTTTATTCTCGCTAAGCTTCGTAAGTCATAGGGCAAGAAAATACCTGAAATCAAGCGGGGAAATCGCGTTGCGCGGTTCCCCGTTTTGTTATATAATTGTCAATGCGTTAAGGGGATACTGATTGATTTCGTTTACCAAAGGGACCGTATCGATCAGTGTTTCCGAGCGAGCGGAATAACCCGCCCGCAGCGCGCGTGTACTTATCATTAGGAGGAAGAAATTGACTTCAATAATTACGATTTTGATCCTTATACTTTTTCCCTTCCTGATTTCCCTTATCCTTCTTGTCGCAAAGACCGACGCCTTGCGCGGCCCGGTCGTGTATATCGGCGCGGCGGTAACGGCGGCGGCGGCGATTTTCTTTGCGGCCATCAGTTTTGGCAAGGAGCCGGCGGCTCTTGTCGCAGGCGGAAGGATAAGTGAAATCATAAGCTATGCCATGATGGGGATCGAGGCGCTGCTCGCGCTGCTCATCATCTGGCTCGGTATCAAGTATAAGAAGTATCTTGCGTCGATACTTGCGCTCCTGCAGTGTCCCCTGCTGCTGTGGTTTGAGCTGAAACACGGGCACGACGTAGAGGTGTCGCACAATCTTGTGGTCGACAATTTTTCGGTCATCATGGTGCTTATCATCGGTATTATCGGCACACTTATCTGTGTATACGCGGTATCCTATATGAAGGATTTCCGCCATCATCACGCGGACGTTCAGGACAGAAGCCCGTTTTTCTTCTTCCTGATGTTTGCGTTCCTTTCGGCTATGTTCGGCATAGTCCTTTCGAATAATCTCGTCTGGATGTACTTCTTCTGGGAAATCACGACGCTCTGTTCGTTCTTCCTGATCGGCTACACCAAGACGCCCGAGGCTATCAAAAACTCCTTCCGCGCGCTGATCATGAATCTGCTCGGAGGACTTGCCTTTGTCATCGCGATCGTGGTTCTCGGCTATTTCGCAAAGATCCTCGAACTCGATTTCCTTATCAAAAATGGCGTCGGCGATACGAGCGGCCTCGTGATAATCGTCGTGACCCTGCTCTGCTTCGCGGGCATTACGAAAGCGGCGCAGATGCCGTTCAACAGCTGGCTGCTGGGAGCCATGGTAGCGCCCACACCCACCTCGGCCTTGCTCCATTCTTCAACGATGGTTAAGGCCGGGGTGTTCCTCATAGTAAAACTTTCGCCGCTGCTCGGCGTCGGCAGCATCCTCGATATAAGCCCCGGGTTTATGGTCGTGATGGTCGGCGCCATCACCTTCCTGCTTGCGTCGTTCTCCGCGGTTTCGCAGAGCAACGCGAAGCGCGTCCTCGCCTATTCCACGATAGCGAACCTCGGGCTCATTATCGCGTGCGCGGGCCTCGGCACGCCGGAAGGCGCCTGGGCGGCCATTATGCTGATACTATTCCACGCGGTCACCAAGTCGCTGCTCTTTCTCAGCGTCGGGACCGCCGAGCATAATATAGGAAGCCGTGACATCGAGGATATGGATGGGCTGTTCGGCCGTCTGCCGCGCCTCGCCACCCTCATGATAATAGGCATCGCGGCGATGTTCCTCGCGCCTTTCGGCATGCTTATCTCGAAATGGGCCGCGCTGCAATCCTTTGTGGACGACAGCAATGTCTGGGCCATTCTGCTGATTTGCTTCGGCTCTGCTGTGACGCTCTTCTATTGGGGCAAGTGGCTCGGCAAACTTTCGGGTATTGTCGCAAACCGGCAGAATACGCAGGATCGCATCCATCGCGGCGAGTGGTTTGCGCTCGGCTGCCACGCGTTCCTCGTCATCGCCATTTCGCTGGGCTTCCCGTTCATATCCGACAAGGTCCTGCTCCCCTATCTCTCCGGGGTGTTCGGGGGCGGCCTGACCCAGGAGCAGAGCCTCGCGCTTTCAAGCGACAATATGTTCATATTAGTCGTGCTGGTGGCGCTCATTATCGTCTTGCCGCTCATGTTCTACGGCCGTACGAGAAAGCGGATAGTGCCGCTCTATATGGCCGGCGCAAACGAAGGGGACAACCTGACCTTCCGCGGCGCCATGGACCGGGACGTTCCCGTATCGCTGCGGAACTGGTATATGGAAGGCATCTTCAAAGAGAAGCTTATGAACAAAATAGGTATTATCACCACCTGCATAATATTCGCGATGTCCCTTACGTACATCGCGTCGCTGGTGACCTACTTCATTAAGATGGCGGGAGGTGAGGCATAATGGAATTCAGTATTTTCTCGGTGATAAGCGCGGTCCTCTATCTGTTACTGGGACCGTTTATCGGCGGCCTGCTTGCCGGCATCGACCGCAAAATCACGGCGCGTATGCAGGGGCGGTTCGGCCCGCCCATCCTGCAGCCCTTCTATGATGTCGGGAAGCTGCTTGAAAAGGAAGCCGTGACCGTCAATAAGGGGCAGGATTTCTATGTGATGGCGTGCCTTATCTTTATGATCATTACGGGAACGCTGTTCTTCTTCGGCGAAAACCTGCTGCTCGTCATCTTTATGCTGACGACCTCGGCGCTTTTCCTCGTCATCGGAGCATTTTCATCCGCGTCCCCGTACTCACAGATCGGCGCCGAGCGCGAGCTGCTGCAGATGATGTCCTATGAACCGATGGTATTGCTGATGGCGGTGGGCCTCTATATGGTGAACGGGACGTTCCGCGTTTCGGAAATCGTATCTCACGGCCCGTTGTCGCTGAAGCTGCTGATCGGCATATTTATCGGCTATCTCTTTATTCTTACGATAAAATTCCGGAAGTCGCCTTTCGACCTTTCACTCTCGCACCACGCGCATCAGGAGCTCGTCGCGGGATTGAAAACGGAATTTTCGGGCCGGACGCTTGCGGCTCTCGAGGTAGCGCACTGGTATGAAAACGTATTCCTGCTCGGCTTCCTCTTCCTGTTCTTCGCGAACGGGACGTGGTATATGGCCGTGATAGGCGTGGTTGTCTGTCTGATTGCGTACTTCCTCGAAATATTTATCGACAATGTCTACGCTCGTATGAAGTGGCAGTTCACCCTTAAGTCAAGCTGGCTTGTGACCCTGGTCTTTGGCGGCGTGAATGTGCTGATGCTGTACTTCCTCAAAGCGTTTAGCCTGATAGGGAATTAGAAAGGAGGCTCATGATGTCATATATCACAAAATCACCGTGGGTTATCCATTATGACGGCAGCAGCTGCAACGGATGCGACATTGAAGTCCTCGCGTGCCTGACGCCGATGTACGATGTGGAGCGCTTCGGTATCATCAATACGGGAAACCCGAAGCACGCGGACGTATTTCTCGTGACGGGCTCCATCAACGAACAGAATATTTCCGTGGTCAAACAGATATACGAGCAGATGCCCGAACCGAAAGTCGTCGTGGCCATCGGCATATGCGCGACTTCGGGCGGAGTATTCCGCGAATGCTATAACATAAAGGGCGGGGTCGATACCGTGATTCCCGTCGATGTCTATGTCCCCGGCTGCGCGGCGCGCCCCGAGGCGATAATAGACGGCGTGGTAAAGGGCCTCGGCGTCCTCGCGGAGAAAAAAGCGGCGATGAAGGAGAAAGCCATTGCGGTTTTGGATACCGAAGCCGAAGCTCCGGCGCCCGAACCGCCTATAGAGATACAGGTATACGGTTCAACGGAGCCGAGGGAGCACGGCGGCGCGCATGACGCGTCCACACCCGGAAAGGGGGAAGCGTAAGTGAGCGAAAGAAAAGACCTGATACAGGAATTCGTCTCCGTTCCGGCGGCAGAGCTGCTCGAAACGGTTTCCGATATTAAAACGAAGGGCTACCGGCTCGGCCAGATATGCGCCACGACTCTGGATGACGTGTTGGAAGTGCTGTACTCTTTCGAAAAGGATTTCACCTTGAAGAACCTGAAAGTCGAAACGCCCGCGCGGAGCGCCGAGCTGTATAGCGTCACGGCAATCTACCCGCCGGCATTTATCTATGAAAATGAAATCCATGATTTGTTTGGCATCACGTTCAAAAATCTTGCGATAGACTTCGGTGGACATTTCTTCAAGATAGCAAAGGAAACCCCGTGGAATCCGCAGGCGCATGAGGCGCGGGAAGAAATCCCGGAAGCGCCGGAGGGCGCGCGGAAAGACCCGGAGGAAATACAGGAAGGAGGCGGGGAATAATGGGTAAGAGAACGGTTATCCCGTTTGGGCCGCAGCACCCGGTGCTGCCGGAGCCGATTCACCTCGACCTCGTCATAGAGGACGAGACCGTAGTGGAAGCCATACCTTCCATCGGCTTCATACACAGAGGGCTTGAAAAGCTCGTCGAAAAGAATGAATGGCCGGAGATGGTCTATGTCATAGAACGCGTCTGCGGCATCTGCAGTTTCGGCCACGGTTGGGGATATTGCAAGTCCGTCGAGGGCAATCTCGGCATTACGGTACCGCTGAGGGCCGAATACCTGCGCACTATCTGGCACGAACTCGGACGTATCCACAGCCACCTGCTATGGCTCGGCTTGCTTGCGGACGGTTTCGGTTTTGAAAGTCTCTTTATGCACAGCTGGAGGATCCGCGAGACCATACTCGACATATTTGAAGAGACCACGGGCGGCCGCGTCATCTTTTCGGTCTGCAAAGTGGGCGGCGTACGCCGCGATGTGTCAAATGAAAAACTTGACAAAATAGTCATGACGCTTGACGGCATCCGCAAGGAGACCCGGGAGCTGACAAGGGTATTCCTTGAGGATTCTTCTGTCAAGAATCGTCTTGTCGGCGTCGGCATGCTGACGAAACAGGAGGCGGTGGACCTCTGCGCCGTGGGGCCCGTAGCCCGCGGCAGCGGTGTGAACAACGATGTGCGGTGCGACGGCCACGGGGCTTATCCCGAGCTCAATTTTGAGCCGATACTTGAGGACGGCGGCGACTGTTACGCGCGCTGCAAGGTCCGCATAAGAGAGCTGTTTCAATCGATGGACCTCATCAAAGAGGCGGCCACAAAGATTCCGGACGGCGATATAGCCATCGCGGTCCGCGGCAACCCGTCGGGCGAGTTCGTCGGGAGAATGGAACAGCCGCGCGGCGAGGCATATTATTATTCGAAAGGCGACGGCAGCAAGTTCCTGAAACGTATGCGTGTACGCACCCCCACCAACGCAAATATTCCGGCGCTTGTGAAAACGCTGCAGGGCTGCGACCTCGCGGATGTGCCCATGCTCGTCCTCACAATCGACCCGTGTATCAGCTGTACGGAAAGGTAGGTACAAGGTGGCAAATCTGAAAATAGGCAAAATGGTCATGAGGAGCCTGTTCAAAAAACCGGCGACCCTCATGTACCCCGTAGTGCCGAGAGAATACAAGGAACTGACCCGCGGGCATATCGACGTGGACATGAACGCGTGCATACTGTGCGGCATCTGCGCGAAGAAATGCCCGACGGACGCGATAAGCGTGGATAAGAACGCGAAAGCCTGGTCCATACAGCGTATGCGGTGTATCCAGTGCAGCTGCTGTGTGGAGGTATGTCCGAAAAAGTGCCTCACGAATGCCTCTACGTATACGATACCGAATGTCGTGAAGATAGCGGATACGTTCGAGAAGCCGGACGAAGGCGAAGAAGCCGCGCCGGAGGGTTCGCTGAAATGCGACGATACGTGCGTGTACTGCGGCATCTGCGCGAAGAAATGCCCCGTCGAGGCGATAACGACGGACAGGGCGGCCAAAGAATGGAAGGTTGACGACGATAAATGTACGCGTTGCGGCCTCTGCATCGAAAACTGCCCGAAAAAGAGTTTGTCGATTTCATAGCTCATTCCCGTTCATTTCAGGTATAATATTAGAGTGTCTCCGATTGCTTCCCGATGTAACCCGGGAAGCAATTGGCGCTATGGTTTTGAGATGAAAAGGAATGCGAATGGACGCAGGCGTATATTATTTTAGGAAAAATTTAATTACGGGCGCCGCTCTACTGTTTTTCATGATAGTGCTTATGATGCTCGGCTCGCAGCTCGGGTATTATCAGAACAGCTTGCAGGCCGAATGGTCCGGCATCGGCAGCCTGCAGGACGCGGGAAACGGCAACGCGCGCGTGCTGCAGAATGTCCTTGTCAACCTGCTCATGTTCATCCCCGTGATAACGATGGCGCTCGGCGGCGCGTTCAATGAAAAGCTCGGGAAAAACCCGCTCTTTCGGCTCCTGCTCCTCATACCGATGATCATCTACGGCTGCTCCTTCTATCTCGACTTCCTGCAAGCGACGCCGTTCAGCGAAAAATTCAGCGATATGTATACGGCGCTCGACCATATTATTTTCATTCCGTTCTTACTCTGCTTTATTATGCTTATCATCTATATGTTCTGTGCGATACTGCGCCCGGAGAGCATGGCGACCAAGGCCATCGGCACGATAACGATGATTGTCGGCATTTGTTTTTATGTGGTATTCGGCATCTATGTGATATACCTGCAGGCGATGAACGCGCTCGGCGGCTCGTTCGGATTGAGCCACTTCATACTGTACCTCGTCTGTTTCGCGCTGGACGTGACGACCTTTTTCCTGATGCTTTCACTGATAATGTCCTTCTGCTCTATGAGGCGCGAGGAACTGCTCTGGGCGAAAGAACGGGAACGCAGGCGCCGCATTGATGAGCGCAGGCGCAGCGAGCGGGAAACGCGCCAGGCCTTTGTGTATGGAGAAGCGGGCTATTATGACATATATGACGAGGATGACGACGACAACTACGGCTCATACTGCGAGGACGAGGACGAGGACGGGAGCGACGCATATGTGACGAATGATGGCGGCAAAGAGGTAAGCGCCGGGATTGACAAAACGCCCGCGCCGGAAAAGAGAGGGCGCCCGCCCAAGGCCACATGATTACCAGGGTGATAACGATACGCGGAACGGTGCAGGGCGTCGGCTTTCGGCCGACGACTTCGCGTTTTGCGCGGAAATTCGGCATGAAGGGCCGGGTGCGCAATATGGGCGGCCATGTGCAGCTCATCCTGACCGATGAGCCGCGGCGCATAGATGATTTTATTGCGTACCTGATAGCGAACAAGCCGCGCTCGTCGGAGATCGTATCCGTGGAACAAAAGGAGATAGACCTTGTCCGGTTTGACGGTTTTTCCATCGTGCCGAGCAGCGCGGTCGAAGACGAGATAGCGATACTGCCGGCGGACATCGCGCTCTGCGACCGCTGTCTCGCGGAGTTTCGCGACCCGGGAAATCGGCGATACGGCCACGCGTTTATCAGCTGTACGGACTGCGGGCCGAGATTCACCATTATGGAGCGTCTGCCGTACGACCGCGACACGACGACTATGGATGATTTCGCTCTGTGCGCGGCGTGCGAGGAGGAGTATACGGCTGCGGACGGTATACGCTACCACGCGCAGACAGTGTCCTGCCACGACTGCGGCCCGCAGGCAATGTGGAGCGCGGGGGAAGCGTCGGGCTTCGCAAATCCGGCGCAAACAGGCCCTATTTGTTCGCCTATTGCAGGCGCGCCGGCCATAGAGCAGGCCATTACGGCGCTCAATGGCGGGGAGGTCATTGCGCTTAAGGGCGTCGGAGGCTATTATTTTGTGTGCCGCGCGGATACGGAAACCGCGGTGCAGAGGTTGCGCGACATAAAGCTGCGAGAGGAAAAACCCTTTGCGGTGATGTTCGCGGATGCGGATTCTGTGCGGGGGTATTGCAGCGTAAGCGCAGCGGAAGCGGAGCTGCTCACGTCCCCGAAGCGCCCGATCGTACTGCTCGAAATAACACAGGGGGACGGTTCCTTTGTGTCATCCCTCGCGCCCGGCGTCTGCGGGTCAAGCCGCTTTGTCGGGGCGTTCCTGCCGTCAATGGGCCTGCAGCATTCGCTGCTTGACGCGTGCGGCCCGCTCGTAATGACGAGCGCGAACATTTCGGGATTGCCGATTATTACGGATGACGAGGTGATGGCGAACTTCGCGCGCAGCGAACCGCGGCTCGCGGGCATACTGTACAATGAACGCCGCATTGCGGCCGGCGCCGACGATTCCGTTGTGCGCGTCATAGACGGCCGGCCGCAGCTACTGCGCCGCTCCAAGGGCTATGTACCTGTACCCGTCTACGCGCGCGGCGCGGCGGAGATGATTGCGCCGGCGGCTCCGGTAAAGGAAACCCGGATATTTGCGGCCGGCGGCCACCTGAAATCGGCCTTTGCCCTCAGCAGGGGCAGCTATTCCTATCTGAGCCAATACTTCGGCGATCTCGACACGGTGGAAATCGAGGAAGTCTACGCGAAGAACTACGAGCGCATGAAAGCGTTCTTCGGAATCTTCCCGCGGCTTGCGGTCTGCGATATGCACCCGAATTACGCGACGACGCGGTTTGCGGAAGCGCTTGCGGGCGGCGATAACGGAGGCATGGAACTGCTGCGCGTACAGCACCATCACGCCCATATCGCCTCGGTGATGGCGGAGCACGGCCTGACGGGACCGGTCATCGGCGTGGCGTTTGACGGTACGGGCTACGGCGCGGACGGGCGCATATGGGGCGGCGAGGTACTGATTGCGGAGGGCGCGGAGTTTGCGCGGTTTTCGCATCTGCGGTATGTGCGCATGCTCGGCGGGGACGCGTCGATGAAGGACGCGTGGAAGTCGGCGCTGTCGTATATGGAAGCGGAAGGGCAAGCGCACCCGCGCAACAGGCCACTATCGCTCGATAGTTCGTTGGAGTCAAAGGTTTTCAATGTCAACATATCAGATATAGTCGAGTATGCAGAGAGGAACGGGACGCTCCATGGGTACGCGGCGGAAATTGACGCGGCGGCGGCCGGGCTGCGGGCCGGCGTGAACAGCATCGAATCCTCGAGTATGGGCCGGCTCTTTGACGCGGTTTCGTCCCTGCTCGGCGTCCATCATATAAACCGCTATGAGGGGGAATGCGCCGTCATGCTGGAAAACGCCGCGGAGCGCGCCCGCCGTGCCACGGAAACGGGCAAAATTGCGGCCGAAGCCGACCGGCTCGCCTTAAATTTCCATATGCGTGTGGCTGAGGCTCTCCTTGAGCAGTGCCGCGCCGCGCGCGAAGCCGCTGACACACATCTCGTCTGTCTCAGCGGCGGCGTGTTTCAAAACAAGATACTGATGGAAGAAGCCTTGCGCCTACTGCGCGCGGACGGTTTTCGCCCCTATTATAACGAACTCGTACCCCCGAACGACGGCGGCATCGCCCTCGGCCAAAACTATATCGGTATGCTTTCGGCCCTCGTTTAGTTCACCACATTGACCGGTTTGCCGCTGACAAAGCCCTTGAGGTTCGCCACCGTGATGTCCATCAACCGTTGGCGGCTCTCCCGCGCGCTCCACGCTATGTGCGGCGTGATAAAACAGTTTTTCGCGGTGAGAAGCGGGTTGTCCGACCGTATCGGTTCCTCCGACGCCACGTCTACGCCGGCCGCATAGACCTTCCCGCTGTTCAACGCCTCCGCGAGGTCGGCCTCATCTATCAAAGCGCCCCGCGCCGTATTGATAAGAATCA
>JAITEX010000159.1 GCA_031281765.1 Eubacteriales Family XIII. Incertae Sedis bacterium
GGGCCCCCTCATGATATAGTTTGTTCATTTTGTCCTCCTTCCTGCGCATTATGCGCATTTAACAACTAATTATGTAGCGTGCTTGCGCCGTTCGGTCGTTACACCCCGGTAAAGCGTCATAGCGAGCGGAGCGAAGCGTGAGCGGAGCGTGAGCGGAGCGAAGCAATCCAGAAGCATAGGTATTTCAATGGATTGCTTCGTCACTTCGTTCCTCGCAATGACGGGAATGTATGCAATGACGATACGTTTCCAGGACACGCAATGACGGAAATGTGGGAAATGACGGGGATACGCAAAAATACGGGCAGCAAGCGCCGCGATGACGCTCTCTGTCCGCATATTATCAGTTTTATCATGGATGTATTGTGAGCAACGCTCGGGAACGCTCTGCCCCCCCCCCAGGATTTGGAAATCTGTGGGCGTTGTTCTCTATCTGTTGTTTGTGTCTCTATCAAATAAAAAAGTTTCATTCTTCTTTCCCAAGAACTGTACTGGTGGTTTGTCTGCGGCAGGTCTCCTGGCTTACGCTTCATCCTCCGGGGCGCCTTCCCATGCGGTTCCTTTCAGACGATCGCACAGTGGCATAGTGCCCCTTTGTCAGCGTTACAGTTGTGGAAGCAGCTCCGGATTCGCACCGGATTCCCTTTTGGTCGCTCTCGCAACCGCAGACAAAGTCGTTATTAATTTTTAACTACCCTTACTATAAACCCCCGCAAAAATATTTGCAAGCGTTTTTCGAAAATTCTTTTTATTACCGCAGTGGCCATAGTATTGCTTTGTCATTTGCAATCCCGAAACCCATTTGTACCAGTTCGTATTAGTTTCTCATAGGCTCAGCTGTCCGGCGCCGCTTCCACGAGCCCGTACTTCACTTTGATACGGTCGAGCTTTTCGAGCATGGGGCGTGAGATGACGGCGAGGAAGAATACGGTGGCGAGCGCGTGGATGAGGTCGAACGGGATGCCCTGCAGGTAGGCGGCAAGGAACATCGGCCATGTCGGGTCCGGCTGCGCCATCAGCACGATGGACGGGTTCACCAGCCCGCCGTAAATAATAAATGTCGCAAGCCCGCCGAAGATGCAGAGGGCGGAGCGGCTCCGCAGCAGAACGCCTTTCTTGAACAGTACGCCCGCCAGAAACCCGATAATGCCGAAGGCGAACATCTGCCACGGCGTCCACGGCCCCTGACCGAACATCATATTGCTGACAAAGGACGACAGCGCGCCGACGAGGAAACCCGCCTCGCCGCCAAAGGCCACGCCCGCAATAATGACTACCGCGGCGACGGGCTTGAACTGCGGCAGCATGAAGAAGGCGGCGCGTCCCGCCACGGCAATCGCTATCATCACCGACAAAATCACGAGTTCCCGGGCGCGCGGCTTCCTCCCCTCGAAAATCAAGGCGAAGGGCAGCATGGCTTCGAGGATAATCAGCAGCGCGATAAAATAGTATTTCCGGCTGCCGAAATAGAACACGCCGATATATATCGTCACGGGAATGGCTATGAGTATCAGCGCGGCGGCGGCCACGGTGCGCTTCGGCAGTCTGCGCGAGCCCTTCGCCGACTGGACTTCAAAATTTCCGGCCCCGCCGCGCTGGTAAACCCATGCGGCGACAAAGGCCATCGCTTCGGCCGCGAAGGCAGCCATAATGCCGACATAGCGCCACGCATTCCGCGCGGCGGCGTCCACGGCTTCCGCGCCGCCGGATATAAAGGACTTAAACCCTTCGAAATGCAGGCCGGTAAAGACGGCGGTAACGATAAAGCCGATAAGCGCAAGCCCCATCACCGCTTTTCTGGCAGGCGATAATTTCCGCGCGCTTTCAGCGCCGGGGGACGCAACACAGGGGGACGGTTCTTCTGTGCGATTTTGTATACAATTTAACACGGAGGAACCGTCCCCTTGTGTTGGGGGCGTTCCGCCGAGCGCGATGATAAGGTCCCCGACCGTCACGGCTTCCGGCAGCATATGCCGCGCCATGCGGTTTGCCGCCGAGGTATAGAAACTGTTGCCGCTGAAAAACCTTCGCGGGCTTCCCTGCGACACGATTTCGCCCGCGAAAAACAGGGCGCAGGTATCGGCGTATTCGGCGCAAAATTCAATATCATGGCTGACGATGACTATCGTCACGCCGTCACGGGCCAAGCGTCGCAGGATTTCCGCGAAAACCTGTTTGAACTCCGCGTCAAGCCCTTTCGTCGGTTCGTCCAAAAGCAGTATGCGGGGTTCTAGAAGCAGGACTTTGGCCAAGGCCGCGCGCTGCTGTTCCCCGCCGGAAAGGTCGTAGGGATGGACATCGAGAAATTCCGTCAACCGGCAGAGCCGCGCGATTTTTTCTATGCGTTCCCGTTTTTCCCCTTTTGAAATATGAATTTCCGAAAGCGCTTCGAAGAGGTCCTCCCGCACCGTTTTGTGGACAAAGAGCGCCTGCGGGTTTTGCGGCAATACGCCGAGACACCGGTCGAAGCGTTTCGCTACGGGTATTTTGCCGATGTCCTGCCCGTTCAGTTTCACCATGCCCCTATAGGGCTTGTTCAGTCCGGAGATAAGGGAGAGCGACGTTGTTTTGCCCGTGCCGTTGCCGCCGAGGATTGCCGCTATTTCCCCCGGATAGGCTTTGAAGGATAATCCCGAAAGCACATCGGGCAGATCCTTGCCGTATTTGAACCAGACTTCTTCAAGCTCGACGGCCGGGGTTTCCCGTAATGCGGGCGGCTTTTCCTCCGGCAGCGGATGCTTTATCTCCAGCCGGGAAATCCATTCCCGGCCGTCCCGGACAGTGACCGGGCACGGCGGCTCACTCCCGGTTCCTGCCCAGACGCGCATCGGCGTCGGCATCGCGAGAAACATATCGTGCCCCGCGGACCGCAGCCTGTCGCCGACCTCCGCGGGCGCACCGTCGAACAGAATACGCCCCTTGTCCATAACGACCGCGCGGGAACACAGGGGGAAGGCTTCTTCCAGACGATGTTCGGTGAGCAGGACGGTTATCCCCAGTTCCCGGTTTATCTTGCCGACGACCTGAAGGAGTTCGGACGCCGCGATAGGGTCAAGCTGGCTCGTCGGTTCGTCGAGGATAAGGACGGACGGGTCCATCGCCATGACGGAAGCGAGCGTAAGAAGCTGTTTCTGCCCCCCCGAAAGTTCCGTCACGCTCTTGTAAAACCAATCCTGGATACCGAAGAATGAGGCCATTTCCGCAACGCGCAGCCGGATCGCGGGCGTATCGAACCCAAGCGACTCGAGGCCGAAGGCAAGCTCATGCCAGACCTTGTCCGTCACTATCTGGTTTTCGGGATTCTGTTGAACGAATACTATCTTTGAGGCGGCGTCCCGGTCGGAAAGTTCCTGAAGCGGCGTATCGCCGAAGAATATCTCCCCGGATACCCTGCCGTGCGGCGCGAGCGCCGGTTTGCAATGCTTAAGAAGCGTCGTCTTACCACAGCCGGAGGGGCCGCAGAGGACGATAAATTCGCCGGGGCGCGCCGTCAGATTGACGCCGGACAGCGCCGGAGTTTCCCGTGTCGGGTACGTAAAAGAAACATCACCTATGATTAAACTTTGCCGTTGGGTTTCCCCCATATCTCCCTTCCCGTCATTATGTTCCCGTAGAGTAGCCGCCGCCGATGTCATATCCGAGGTCGCAGGTATACACCCATTCTACCGTATCGCCCTGCTTTAGTACATAGCGCGAGCAGCCGTAGTTCGGGAACCAGCCGTTGACCTTGTACATCCATCCGGAGCGCGAGCCGCAGTCAAATTCATAGAGATTATTGATGCCCTCAATGTACGCGCTGTTATAGAGGGGATTGCCGGAGAACTCCATATGTATCTTCTTGCTCTGCGTCACGCGCTTCAGCACGTCAAAGACGTTCTCACCCTCACTAAAGGTGACTGTGGTCTTTGATAAGATGACGCCGTCCGGCGGCACTAAGGAGACTTTGCTCTCCTTAAGGTTTTTCATATTCTGAAGGATGGTATCGCAGCGTATGGAGAAGGTGCAGGTCAGTTTCACCGTGGTGTCCACTACGGTATCCTGCGGTTCCTGCGGCTTCGGTTTGCCCGCCGGCGTCGGGTCCGTCTGGTATTTGTCCTTTTTCGGTTCCGGCGTGTCAGAGGACGCCGGGGTTTCGGCGTCCGACGCCGCCTTATCCGCGGGCTTGCCCTGCTCCGCGGGTTCCGGCTCTGTGGGCGCCGCCGGGGTCTGCGTGTCCGGCGCCGGCGCGTCCGTTTCCGACAAAGCCGTCGCTCCCGGAACCGCAAATGCTAAGGCTTCGGGCGGCAGCGGCGCCGGGTCTTCCGCCTGTGCGGCGGCGCTTCCTGCCGTATCGTCCGGCATAGGCTTCGCCGTCGCTCCCGGCGCAAACGCGTACGCGCAGACCAAAACAGCTACGATAAAGACGCCGACCAGCGCAATCGTTGTTTTTTTCGCCGCGGGTGTTTTCCTTACCATGACGCTTCCCTTCTCGTGTATCTCAACGCTCCTCGCCCTCCGTTATCGCCCGCCATGTCATATCCGCCTGCCGGTTTATCGCGAGCGGCAGGGCGCACAAGACGGCGTACACAGCGAACAGGCTGACGGAGTACGGCGTCCACGCGCCTGTTATTATCGGATAATAGATGAATTTCAGCCCTCCGATCGCCGCCCCCGTAATAATATACGCGGCGCAGAAAAGCAGGAAGATGAGCGCCGAGCGGTCGCGCCTGTCAAAGCGGAAAATCGAGAATGCCGTGCGCCCCGGCAGGCCGTACCCGCGGCTTTTCATACTGTCGGCGGTTTCGATGGCGTTTTCCAAAGCCCATGTCACCATAATGGAAAGTATCTTTATCCCGTGCCTCGCCCGCCGGAGCAGGCTGCCGCTCGACACGTCGCGCCCGACGCACCGCTGCGCGTCCGCAATCACCGTTATCTGCGCCCTGAACCGCGGCACGAGCCTCAGCGCCATGGAGAGCACAAGCGACAACGCGGGTATTATGCGACCAAAGAGATAGACGAACTTATCGGACGTCATGACCGCATTGTAGCAGGAGAACCAGGCGATTACCGTAATAATCATCAGCGCCGCCACAAAGCCGTATACGAGTGATTCCAAAGTCAGCGGGTTCCCGCTCGGCAGATAGGTGAGTATCGTGACGCCCCTATGGTTGAACGCGGGATTTATGAGCGCCGCGAAAATCAGCATCGGCAGCATGAAGACCAGCGCGAATCGCAGCGCGCGCCTGCCGTTCAGTTCCACGGAATAGGCGAACGCGCACAGAAATGAAACGCCAAGGCAGACCGGATGCAGAAACAGCATGGAATATGCTATCACCTGTACAAAATACAGCATATTGATAAGGGGATGATACCCGCTGAAAGCATCCCTGTTTTTCATATCCCCGCTTTTTTCTCCTTCCTCGCCGCGTAGAAGCGCGAACACAGGATACCGGCGACAAAGGCCGCGACAGCTAAGGCGATAAGCCCTATAAGGGTCCTCATGGACATACCGCCGCCGTCATTCGCGTTTTCGCTTACCGGCGGGGCCTCCGGCTCCGCTTCCGGCTCCACGGTCCGTACGCTGACCGATGTATCGGGTTTATTCTGGCTGTCTCCTTTGACTGGTTCGGCGACCGGTTCGTCCTCGAGTGGCGGGATGGCCGACCGGTCGTCGGGGAGCGCAGCGTTCACCTTGCGCTCGCCCCCGGCAGGGGTTTCGGAAGGCGCCGCTGCAACGGGGCTGCTGTTGCCACCCGTTTTGCCGGTGTCGGACGCCTTCCCCGTATTCCCGCTATCGATGTCCTCCTTGCCGCCGGCAGTATCCTGAGCGACAGGAACCGCATCCGTCATATCGTACAGCGGGTTTCTACCGTTTTTGAATCTGTCGTAAGCTACTAAGGTGTACGCCGCCTGCTCGGTCGACATCTGGTTGCTCTCGTCGCCATAGAGGTGAGAGAACGTGCCGTCCGCAAGCGCGAACCGCAGAAAATCCGTAAGGGCATTCCTGTCACCATTGACAAACCGCGCGTCGGTGGCGGCGTCAATGCCGAGGGCCGAGAGGGCTGTGATTATCTGCGCATAGCTTTCCGAGCTTGCGCCCGCGGAATCGGCTTCGTTACCCTGCACCCAGGCCGACAAGGCCGTCACCGCTTTGTCAACCGCCGTCCGAACACTGCTATCGTTTTCATAGTACGGCGCGAGGGACTGCACCGCCATGGCTGTCATATCCACGCCGAGGCCGGAATTGGACCAGTCGCCCGTCTCAGTGTCCTGAGCGGACGTAATCTCGGCAATCAGCTCACCGCGGACGCTTTCAGCCACGGGATAGGGCTTTGAGTCAAGGGCAATCAGCGCGAACACCGTGCTGTTTATGCCCTGTGAGTTTACCCACGCCACATCGGTAAGGGGCGTCACGAGGTCAGCTCCTTCAAAATCCGCCGCGTCAATGCCGAGCGCGGTCAACGCAAGGATGACGCGCTCATTTTCCGTGGGCTTGTTCCGGTTGAATATCACCTTGCCGCCCGCGTTGGAATCCGCTTCGGCAAGAGCCGCGCGCAGGCTTTCGAGGTAGGCGTCCCTTATGGCGCCCGTCATCTTCCCGCCGCGCGCGAGGGCCAGCACCGCCCATTCGCCGCCTATGCTGTTCACTACGGGGCGGGCGGTGATTTCGGCGATGTGGTTCTGCGCCCCGTCCAATGCCGAAAGGTAATCCCCCTCCGGCGCGCGGGAATCCGCAAAGGCAGCCGCCTTTGCCGGCGACAGCGACAGACACAGCGCCACTATCAATAATAATGAAATGGCTTTGCGCACAGAGCTGTTTTTCACAAGGATTCGGAAATTAAAACCGACATTCTTCATGACCCAAGAATCCTTTCGCGGTACTGTTGCCGGCCGGTCTCCTGACTCCCGCTTCATCCTCCGGAACGCCTTCTCGCGGATTCCCTTACGCTTGAATCACGCGATGGCCATACAGTTCCTTCGTAGGCGGTCACAGTTGTGGCTGCAGAACGGTTCTTCCCCGTATTCCCTCATGGCGACTTTTCGCCGCCGGCAACACATCATTTATTGCTGATTTACATTATATACTCATCTGTTCCCTCTGCACAACAGGGCGCACGACACATATCAGTTTGTAGTAGCTTCTAACCGCTTATCAATATCGGCAATCGCGTTCTCCACGGTTTCGGTATGGTAGGTGTAATACATATCCCGAATATACGGAAGCAAATCGTGCGATTCAAACAGCGCGAACACTT
>JAITEX010000167.1 GCA_031281765.1 Eubacteriales Family XIII. Incertae Sedis bacterium
GTGAAACTCTGTCTCTCATAAGAAAGACTCATTGGGAAATCTCTGGACTTCTGTGCGCGGCGCACGGTATTATTTATACATCTCAATATTTATATGATAGGTATTGCCGCCATTGATACTCGCACGTTGTCAATGGGGACGGAGGAGGCATTATGAACAATCTGAAATATAAAAAGCTGTTTGAGCCTATCCAGGCCGGTGGCGCCCTGTTTCGCAACAGGATATTCGCATCGCCGGAGGGCTTTTATAATGTGGGCGCGGACAATCTGCCGAACCTACAGGAGGTGGCGTTCTTCGAGCGCAAGGCCCTCGGCGGCGCGGCGTCTGTCTGCATCGGCGACTGCATCGTCGATTCTCCGACGGGTACGCATTATCCCTACCTCATAAGGATGGACGACCCGAAGACCCTGCCCGGCCTCTCGGCCATAGCCTCGGGCATTCGCCGTCACGGGGCGATAGCTTCCGCGGAACTCAGCCATTCGGGCATGTACGCGAGCTATGTCGCGAACCCCGACGCCCTTTCCTACGGCCCGGACGCGTCGAAGGAGGCGGCGGAGCGTGAAGGCGCGCCGAACAAGGGGATATTATACGGGCCGGTGGATATGGAAGAGGGTAAATACGGGCCGGTCAAGGCCATGGACGAAGACCTGATTCTTCATATAATAGACCGGTTCGGCAAGGCCGCGGCGTGGGCGAAGCGCTGCGGGTTCGGCATGGTGACCATACACGGGGGGCACGGTTGGCTGCTTGCGCAGTTCATGTCACCCATCCTGAATAAGCGGACGGACAGGTGGGGCGGCGCGACCCTCGAGAATCGTATGCGCTTCACGCTTGCGGTCGTCGAAAGTGTGAGAAAGCACGTCGGGCCGAAATTCCCGATAGAAATCAGGATCAGCGGCTCGGAATGCGACCCGGGCGGCTATGACATCAGCGAGGGCGTGAAGATTGCGAAAGCCTTGGACGGCAAGGTTGATATTCTGCATATTTCGGCGGGCAACCATGAGTTCGACCATACCCTTATCATCACGCACCCGAGCATGTTTGTAACGGATGGCAGCAATGTGCAGTTCGCGGCTGAAATAAAGAAGCACGTGGCGACGCCTGTCGCGACGGTCGGCGGCCTGACGAACCCGGCCATGATGGAGGAAATCATCGCTTCGGGCAAGGCGGACATCGTGGAACTCGGCCGCCAAACGCTCGCCGACCCCGACCTGCCGCTGAAGGCGCGTATGGGCAGGGACGAGGAAATCAATAAGTGTATGCGCTGCAATATGTGCTTTTCGGGCAGCGGCACGCACCGCGTGTTGCAGTGTTCCATAAATCCGATCATCGGGCGTGAGCTTGAAACCGGATTTGCCAAACCCGCGTGGGTCAAAAAGAAAGTCCTCGTTGTCGGCGGCGGCCCCGGCGGTATGCAGGCGGCCCTCACCGCGGAGAAAAACGGCCACGAGGTGATACTCTGCGAAAAGACGGCGGTACTCGGAGGGGTGCTGCTCTGCGAGTGCAAGGTTCCGTTCAAACTGAAGCTCGAAGAATACCTGCAGCGTCAGGCGCGTTTTGTGAAAAAGGCGAATATTGAGGTGCGGCTGAATACGGAAGTCACGCCCGAATACGCGGACGCGTTGAAGCCCGACGTCATCATAGCGGCCATCGGGGCGCGGCCCGCGAAACCGCCTATCCCGGGCATTGACGGAGATACGGTGATAGGGGCGGAGGACTTCTATCTGTCGCCCGAAGCGGGCGGCGAGCATATCGTGATACTCGGCGGAGGCCTCGTCGGTCTCGAGCTCGGCATATTCAGGGCGCAGGACGGACATAAGGTCACCGTCATCGAGATGATGGATGAGTTGAACCTCGACCCCTTCAGCATGCACACCATGGCTATCATGAATGAGATGGCGCGGCTCGGCATTGAGTTGCGGCTGTCCACACGGGCGCTTGAAATCAAGGAAAGCAGTATTATCATTGAGGGTCCGGACGGGCAGGAAGAACTGCCGGCTGACACCGTCGTCTATGCCACGGGCCAGATACCGAAGCGGGACGAAGCCGTCGCCCTTTCAGCCGTGGCGCCGGAATTCTACCAAATCGGCGACTGCGTGGCGCCGCGGAATATCCTCTCTGCTACACAGGAAGCCTATACGATAGCGAACGACATCGGCCGCCGGCTCTAACAGCACAAACAACACACGACACAGGGGGACGGTTCTTTTGTGCGATTTTGTATACAATTCAGCACAGCGGAACCGTCCCCCCGTGCATTATTCCGCAAGGAAGTTTTCGACGTAAGTTTTGATGACGGCTGTGGCATTGTCGAAGCCGATGCTGCTATCCACGGACAGATGGTAGTTCCGCAGATCGCGCCAACGGTAGTCGGAGAAATGCCGGCTGTATTCTTCGCGGCTCTTGTCGCGCCGTACCACAAAGGATTTCATATTGTCGGATTTGTCGCCATAAACGTCCCGCGCGGTTTCGATGCGCTTTTCAAGCGGCGCGTGGACAAAGACCTTGATAAGGTTTTCGTAATCGGAGAGGATACGCGTCGCGTTCCTGCCGATAAAAACGCAGGAACCCTTGCTTGCGAGTTCCCTTACGGCGTTCGATTCCGCAAAGTATATCTGCTCCGGCAGCGGCATAATATTGCTGTAGCCGTAGACATTGTAGAGGAAGAACGGCGTGCGGCTTTCCGACGCGGATTCGAGGTAATCCTCGGAAAAGCCGCTCTCCTTTGCCGCCAGCGAAATGATTTCCTTGTCGTAGAATGCGATACCGAGCTCGTCGGCAAGTTTCTTGCCTATGATACGTCCTCCGGACGCGTACTCGCGCGCAATGGCGATGATGTAGGTCTTCATGATTGCGTCTCCTTTCCGTCGAAAGCCGGGCCG
>JAITEX010000184.1 GCA_031281765.1 Eubacteriales Family XIII. Incertae Sedis bacterium
AAGAAGCCGGCTCATGCACCGGATGGGGTATGGGGTAGCCATCATCAGCCAAGCCTTCGGCGCTGCGGACCCGTACCTGAACGACAAGAATTTGGAGTATCTTACGGGAAGCAAGGACCGCGACGCCGTCTTGCTGTTGGCGCCGAACGGCGTTGCGATCAATCAATGGGCCTCGCAGAAGACGGAAAATGTGGGGCGGGGCGAAACGGCGCACGCGGTCCTGTTTGTCCGCGCGCTTTCCGCGCGGGAAAAAGTCATGGACGGAGAGACCGGCGGCGAAAACACCGTAAAAAAAGCGGCCGGAGTCGACGCAGTGCTGGATTTCGACGAATTCGATTCCGTGATCGGTCTCGCTTTGATGAAGACGGAAACGCTCTGGGTCAATATCCCGACGCCGCGCAGTCTGTCGAAGCCTTTGAGCGACGATTTGGTCAGGCTGAACCGGATCAGGGAACGGTTTTTGTGGCTCAACATCAAGAACATCGCTTCACTCATCCATGAAATGCGGCGGATAAAGGAGGATTACGAGATAGCGTGTCTGCGGGAAGCCTTCAAGATACATACGGAGGTCTTTGAGAAGATCATGTCGAGCCTGAAGCCCGGGGACAACGAAGCGAAAGGGAAAGCGATCTGGGACTACGAAACCGGCATGAGAGGCGCGAACGTCTCCGGTTCGACATTGGACAATTATGCGAACAACATCATTGTGGGCGCGGGCAAGAACACGGCGATCGCCCACTATATGGACAACAACCGTGACATAGAGGACGGGGATCTGGTCCTAATCGACTCGGGCGTATCCGTGGGCGGGTATTCCTCGGACATAACGAGGACATTCCCCGCGAGCGGCGCGTTCACAGAGCGACAGCGGGAGTTGTACGGTATCGCGTTGGAAGCGCAAAAGGCGGCGATCGCGACTATGAGGCCCGGTTCGACATTGAGGGTCGCCCATGAAGCGGTGTACGACACTTGGAAGAAATATGGATTGGAGCGGTATGGGTACGGGAGGTGTGGACATCCCGTGGGGTTGAACATCCACGATTCGAACGGGTGGGTATCCGACGACGACCTGCCGTTTGAACCGGGCGCGGTCGTGGTGATAGAACCGTTCCTGTCCGTCCCGGAGGAAAGAATCGGTATCCGGATAGAGGACGGTGTGCTGATCACAGAAGACGGCTGCGAAGTCCTGCCGGGACCCGCCAAAGAAATTGAGGATGTGGAGAAACTCTGCCGCCGATCGACGTGAACCGGCAATCCAATGGAGCAGCAGACATAGGCGAAAGCCTTTGTCAACAGATTTAGATAAAGGAGGAAATAAAGATGAAAAAAAGTTTGGTACTCTTGGCGGTTTTGCTTTTTGCGTTCACGACTATCTTTGTCGGTTGTGCGAAAAATGAGGGCACGAGTGACCCCGGCGGTTCCGATGAAGTCAACGCGAGCCTGACTGCGGTTGCCGCGCTCGATACCACTGTATTGGATCCGACCCTTGCCACGATGTGCGACCCTTTGATTGCGGGCAGTTTGTATGACACTTTGGTGAAATTCGACAAGGATTACAACATTGTTCCGAGGTTGGCCGATTCATGGGTTGAAGCGGAGGATCACTTATCTGTGACCTTTCATATCAATGACGAAGCGACATTTCATGACGGTTCAAAGGTGACGGCGCAGGACGTCGCATACTCCATCAACAAGTTGTTTGCCACGCCGTCGGGCGCGTCGCTCATGCTGTTCATCGCGAAGGTCGAAGCGGTGGACGATTCCCATGTCAGAATCGACAAAACGAATATCGACACACAATTGCTGAACGTGCTGGCGAGTTATATGTATGTCGTGCCCGAATCCTTGGCTTCCGACGAAGCGGCTTTCTCAAAAAGTCCCATCGGTTCCGGACCGTATAAATTTGTTGAAACGGAATCGGACAACACCGTCAAGATGGTTGTGAACGAATCCTATTATCTGGGGGCGCCCGAGATAAGGGAATTATCCGTCAAAGCCCCCATCGACCCATCTACCGCGGTTATCGCGCTTCAAACGGAGGAAATCGACTTGTACCAAGGTATCCTCTCCTCGAATTACGCGGAAATATCCGGTATCGATACGCTCGTCCTGAAGAAAGAGGGCGGCTTCTTCGGCAGGGCTGTGGTCTTGACCGGCGAGGTGTTTGCGAATGAGAAGCTCCGGGAGGCGGTATACAGGGCGATCAACGCGGAGAATGCCTTGGCCGTGGCGGCAGAGAATGACGGTGAGGTCACCGATACGATCTTCCCCGCCATGACCGTCCCGGATTATACCAAAGAAATCAAGGTAAATGACCGCTACAACCCCGAATTGGCCGCACAGCTTTTGAAAGAGTCCGGCTATGACGCAACCGTACCGATCAACCTCCCCATCACGGCCCAATATGCGTTGGACGCGCAGAGCATACAAGCGGATTTGCTGAGTATCGGCCTGACGCTGAACATCGAGCAGGTGGACATCAATACGTGGAACGCAAAGATGTTGGGCGGGGAATGCCCGATCGTCCTCACCGATTGGGGCGGGCAGACCGCTTCCGCGTATGATATGGTCAATCTGTTTACGACGCAGGGCGACCCGTACCAACTGTACAGCAAAACGAAAATACCGGGCTTGGACGATCTCATGCTCAAGGTTTCGCAAGAAACGGACCCGGCCGTGAGGAAACAGGACCTTGCGAGCGCATTCACACTGTTGGTCGATTCACACAAAATCGTCCCGCTCTACCAAAAGAATTCAAATGCGGTAATCAGCAGCCGGTTCGATCCCGACAGCGTAATAGGGATAGTGTTGATGCAGATCAACATCGGGGACATGAAACTGCAGAAGTAACCTTCCGAACCTCCCGGCCGTCGTTTTGCTACTTTACATAAAAACGACGGTCGGGGTAATCACACAGGCTATGCAGGAGGAGCGTTTTCATGTATAAATATATTAGCAAACGGTTGTTGATGTTGATCCCCATCCTGCTTGGAGTCGTGTTCATCGTGTTTTTCATCATGTCTTTCACCCCCGGCAATCCGGGGCGTATCGCGTTGGGGATGAACGCGCCCCAGGAAGCGGTGGACAAATATAATCAAGAAGTCGGTTACGACCGGCCGTTTTTGGTCAAATACGCGGATTATGTCATCCATGCCGTGACCGGGGATTTCGGCAAATCCTACCGATCGAATAAACCGGTATTCTCCGAGCTGTTGCCGAGATTTCCCAAAACCCTGCTTATTGTCACCCTTACAATCTGCGTGATTGGCCTGGTCGGAATCCCTTTGGGGATATTGTCCGCAATCAAACAGTATTCCGTCGCGGATGTAAGCGTAACGGTATTTGCGATGGTGTTGGCGGCCATCCCTCAGTTTTGGTTTGCGCTGTTGTTGATTCTCGCGTTTTCGCTCCGTTTGGGCTTGTTGCCCTCCTTCGGTTCCGGCTCCCTGGCGCACTACATCCTTCCTGTGCTTGCCATGGGACTGCCCGGTTCGGCGGGGGTAATGCGCATGACGCGTTCCACCATGTTGGAAAGTATACGTGAAGATTATGTCAGGACAGCTCGTGCCAAAGGCGTTCCCGAAAACGTTGTGATTTGGAAGCATGCGTTGAAAAACGCCCTACTGCCGGTCATCACGATGATGGGGATGAGTTTCGGGCTGTCCCTCGGCGGCACAGTCATGATCGAGCAAATATTCGGGATACAGGGTATCGGCAAGCTGATGATCCTGTCCATTGTAGCAAAGGATCAACCGATGGTCATGGCGTGTACCGTTTTTTTGGCGACCCTGTTCTGTCTCATCATGCTCATTGTTGATCTGCTGTACGCGTTCATTGACCCGCGCGTCAAAGCGCAGTTTGTGAAATAGATTTGTGAAACAGAGCTGTTGCACACTCTGCGAAAAAAATGTTGTGCATGCTCGGATAGCGATAAACAGGAAAGGAGGTGTTTGAGTGGATGGGCTGCGGGAAAGAAGCCGCCTCGGTGAATTTTGGAGGCGGTTCAAGAAGAACAAGCCCGCCGTTGCCGGCCTTGCGGTAATCATACTGTTCACATTGGCGGCTGTTTCTGCGGATTTCATCTGCGATTATGACCTTCAGGTGATCGGGCAACACCCTGTCGTCCGGCTGCAGCCGCCGAGCGCCGAGCACTGGTTCGGGACGGATGGTTTCGGGCGGGATCTGTTTGCCCGAATCGTGTTCGGCGCCAGAGTATCCCTCTCAATCGGATTCGGCGCTGCGTTGATCTCCGTGTTCGTCGGAGGCATATTAGGCGCTGCGAGCGCGTATTACGGAGGCAGAGCGGACAATATCATCATGCGTATCCTCGACGTGTTTATGGCAATACCGGGCATGCTGCTGTTGTTGGCGATTGTCGCAGCGTTCGGTACGGGGCTTGACAAAATGATGTTGGCCATCTCTGTGATTTCGGTACCGGGCTTCGCGCGGATTATTCGCTCGGTCATTCTGACGATTTCGGGGCAGGAATTCATCAAGGCGGCAAAAGCCTGCGGTTCCGGCGATCTCCGGATCATCCTGCGTCACATTCTCCCCAACGCAATGGGCCCGATCATCGTAAATTTCTCCATGAGTATTGCCGGATTGATTTTGGTCGGGGCCGGCCTGAGTTTCCTCGGAATGGGGATACAACCGCCGAACCCGGAATGGGGCGCGATGTTAAGCGAAGCGATTCCGTATATCAGCGACGCGCCGCACTTGATTCTGTTTCCGGGCTTTGCTCTGTTGATCTGTTCATTGTCAATGAACTTGATTGGCGACGGCATGCGCGACGCGTTGGACCCGAGGTTGAAGAATTAGTGCGGAAAGAATTAAGGATTGAAGAATCGGGAGAGGAATGATGTCAGACCAAAAACTCCTTGAAATAAAAAACCTCCGTGTGGTCTACGAAACGGACGAAGCGGTCGCAAAGGCGGTGAACGGCGTAAGCCTGACGCTCAATAAGAGGGAGGTCCTCGGCATACTGGGCGAAACGGGCGCGGGCAAGACAACGACGGCGCTGAGCATTTTACGGCTGTTGCCTCAGTATACGGGTAAAGTAACGGAAGGCGAGATACTTTACAACGGCAAGGATTTGTTAAAACTTTCTTCCGGTGAAATGCAGGCCATCCGGGGCGAAATGATTTCCATGATCTTTCAAGACCCCATGTCGAGCCTGAATCCGGTCATGACCGTCGGGGACCAGATCAAGGAGGCATTATTTTACCATAATGAATCCAAGTATTCCTCCGAGCGAATCCGACAACGCGTCGATGAGATATTGGAATTAGTAGGAATTCCTTCTGCGCGGAAAAACAATTACCCGCACCAGTTCAGCGGAGGCATGAAGCAACGTATCGTAATCGCGATTGCTCTGGCTTGCGACCCGGAACTCCTCATTGCCGACGAGCCTACAACGGCGTTGGATGTAACCATACAGGCGCAGGTGCTTCGCATGATGAAAGAATTGAAAGAAAAAACGGGAGCCTCAATGATATTGATCACGCACGATCTGGGGATCGTCGCAAAAATGTGCGATAATGTTGCCGTTATGTACGCAGGTGAAATCATTGAGAGCGGCTCGGTTTGGGATATATTTGAAAACAAGGCGCACCACCCGTATACGAACGGACTCTTCGCCTCTTTGCCGAATCTCAACATAGATTCAAAACGATTGAATCCCATCGGCGGTTTAATGCCCGATCCCGCGCATTTGCCGCCGGGATGCAAATTCCATCCGCGATGTCCGCGACGCTCGGATGTATGCAAAATCGAAGCTCCGGAGGTCTTCGCGATGAGTCCGACGCACCGGATAAAATGCCGGTTGTTCGGCGAAAAGGAAGATGGCCTGCTATGACGCAACCGTTGATTGAAACGAGAAATCTGAAAAAATATTTCCGGACGCCCTACGGGAGTCTGCACGCTGTGGACGACATCAATATCAAAATCAATCGAGGTGAGACATTGGGCGTGGTGGGGGAATCCGGTTGCGGGAAATCCACATTGGGGCACGTTTTGGTCAAACTGCTCGACGCAACGGATGGGGAGATATATTTCGAGGGCCGGGATATTCTGAAACTTGACAAGCGAAGGTCAAAGGAATTGCGGACGGAAATGCAGATCATCTTCCAGGACCCGTACACGAGCCTGAACCCGAGGATGACCGTTGCGCAGATTATCGCCGAGCCGATTCACGCGAATAAAATACTCAGGCGCAAAAATGAAATCACAAAGAGGGTTTTGGAATTGATGGATGTGGTGGGTCTTTCCGAAAGGCTGTTTCACACGTACCCGCACGAATTGGACGGCGGGCGCCGTCAGAGAATCGGGATCGCTCGCGCCCTGGCGGTGAATCCGAAATTCATTGTGTGCGACGAACCCGTGAGCGCGTTAGACGTGAGTATCCAGGCCCAGATACTGAATCTTTTGATGGACCTGCAGGAAAGCATGGGGATCGCCTACCTGTTCATCACGCATGATCTTTCGGTCGTGCGCCATATCTCGGACGAGATTGCGGTAATGTACCTCGGGCAGTGTGTAGAACGCGCGCCGGCAAGAGAGCTTTTTGAAAACCCGTTGCACCCGTATACAAAGGCGTTGCTAAAGGCAATCCCGGAGCCGAACATGAAAGGCCGAGACACGCCTTTTGAAACGATACAGGGAGAACCGATCAGCCCGATCGACCCGAGCCCCGGCTGCCGCTTCGCTGCGAGATGTGAGTACGCCGCGGAGTTATGCGCAACGGAAGAGTATGCATTGAACGAAGTAGGCCCAAACCACGTCGTCGCCTGCAGCCGCTGCATAAGATAGCGAATGAAAATGCGGCATTTGATATTTAAGTGCGCCTGTTATTTCAGTGTGTCCATAAGCCTCCCGATCTCCCCGCCAAGCTCGTCGTCCGTGAAGCAGTATTTCATCTCCGTGTATCCGGCCCTCAGCGCCTTCACCTCATCTTTGACGTTCCCGCCGCGCAGTATGACTTCGGCGATAAGTTCGGCGGCCCTCGCGAACTCGTCCTTGCCCCAACCGAAGCGCGTCATCTCGGATACGCCGAGCCTGAGCGCTCCCGAGGCTGTGAAGCCCTCTTCGTCGGGCGTGGCCTGATAGTTCGCTATAATATTGTTTTCTTCAAGCTTTTCCGCGATCCCGGCGCCCTCCGCATATCCCACGCGCACGATGACCTGGTGTGTCTCCGTGTACGATATGTCCGGATCCCCGGCTACGTCCAAGCCGGCCTCCGCGAGCGACCGCGCAAAAGCTTTCGCGTTCGCGATGACGTTCCGCTGGTATTCGTCCTTGAAATGATTCATCTCGTAGGCGGCCATAAGCAGGCCGAGCAGGGTCCCGAGGTGATGGTTCGATACGCTGCCCGGGAAGACCCGCGATTCTACCGTTTCCCACAGTTCGTACTTCGCCTCATCCTCTTTGTAGTTAGAGGCTATGACGCCGCGTTGCGTCCCGAAGAACGTCTTATGCGTCGAGCCCGTCACGATTTCGGCGCCCTCGGCAAACGGGTCCTGAAAATACGGCCCCACCAGCCCGAGTACGTGCGCCATGTCGTACATGATGGTCGTCTCTACGCCGAGCTCATCGACAGCTTTCCTTATCTCGGAAACAGGCTCCTTGTGCAGCACCATGCTCTTGCCGAATACGATGAGTTCCGGCCGGTACTGCTCGATGAGGCGTACCGTCTCCGCGACGTCGATCTTGAACGGGTTCTCCCGCAGTACGGGAAAGTTCACTAAGGCCGCCCTCTCCGTCTTCGGGTCGAGAGCAATATAGTCGTGCAACGCGCCCATAGGCTGCGCCGACAGATGGCCGCCGCGTATGATGTGATTGTTCATGATGTAGCCGAGCCGTTTCGCGTCAGCCTTGCGATTCGCCCTGTTCTTCCAGTCCATAAGGGCGCTGAACACAGCCGTGTTTGCCATTTGCCCGCTCGTCGCCCGTATCTCGGTGTTCGCGCACCCGAAATATTTCTTGAACTCCTCTGTGAGCTTGAGCTCGACGTCATGTATGAACCGCGTGCCCTGATAATAGAATACGTCGAAGTCGTAGAAAGACTTCATCTTCTTGTGTTCCGCGTAACGGAACGACGGGTCGAGCACGGACAGTATGCGCGCCGCCCGCGAATGCGACTGCTCGGACGGTATGAGATTGATGCATTCGGTCTGCCGCCACCTATGGTTTGCCCGCGCGTCCCTGATAAGTGCGGCGGCTTTTTCGCCGTAGCCCCCGGAGCTGTCAGCCGATTCCGCGTCCGTGCCGTGGCCATAGATGATAGCCCGCGAATAAGGCGGGGCGTCGCCACGCAGATGCCATTCGACGATGGCCCCTTCGGAACGCCTGTCCCGTATCTCCACCTCTATCGCGTCGCCGGGAAGGAGGTCGGAGCGCACGAGGGCGAGCCCGATAAAACGCTTGTCCGTCTCGTCCGTCAGGACGGTGTCAAGCCCCTTGCCTTCTGTCCTATAATACGGCGCGACACTGCCGCTCGTAACATAGCCCACCTCCTCGCCGTCCTTGAACACCTTGTTCCCGGCGCGCGGTACGCCCTTTCCTACCATAGCGAACGGGCGCACCATGCACGGCAAATCCGACAGGTCATCGAAATGCCGCGTAACGATGCGGCTCCACGCGAGGAACTGCCGGTATAATGCCTCCCTGCCGACAAAATCCCCCTTTGCCTCCGCAAAGCTCACGGCGAATTTCGCCATCGGTATGGCGTAGATGGGTATCTCCTGTCCATCTCTATCCGTACCGAGTTCATGGCCGTACAGCGGCAGCGCCGCCTCGAGCCTCAGCGTATCCCGCGCGCCAAGCCCCACGGGCTTCGCCCCCTTCTCCCTGAGCAGATTCCAGATATACGCCGCGTCGCCTGCGGGCATGAATATCTCGTAACCGAGGGGCTCGCCCGTGTAGCCCGTCTTGGCGAGCCAGACGTCCCTGCCGCCGAGCTTCGCGAACCCGAGGCTGTTCCTGAGCGGTTCCGTGAGAAAAGAATCCTCCGCGACCGACGCCACGATATCCTTCGAGGCCGGGCCCTGTATCGAAATCATGCCTATCTCTTCGGTCCGGTCCTCTATCCCGGCGTCAAAGTCCCGTATCCGTTCCGTCAGGTACGCCCAATCCTTTTCGGTGTTGGCCGCGTTCACGACGAGCAGGAAGCTGTCCTCGAAGAACCTGTAGAGGTAAGCGTCGTCTATCGCGCCGCCCGCCTCATCGGGTATAAGCGTATACTGCGCCTCACCGGTATCAAGCGCTTCGCAGTTGTTCGTCAGCACATGCTGCAGGAACTCTGCGCGTTCGGGACCCGTTATAACGAACCTCCCCATATGGGATATATCGAACAGCCCGGCCGCGCGGCGCGTGGAGAGGTGTTCGGCCAGAATACCGTCGGGATAATTTACCGGCATATCAAAGCCGCCAAAGTCCACCATCGTCCCGCCGAGCCTTAGATGCTCCTCGTGCAATACCGTAGTCTTAAGCTCCATCATTCCGCCTCCTTTTCTACCGGCTGTTCCCACCGCAGCACGGGCTGCCGCGCCGCGCGCGTCTCGTCTACCCGTCTGACGGGCGTGTCCCGCGGCGCTTCGTGCAGTGTCTGCGGCTCGCATATCGCTTCATCTGCTATTTTCAGCAGCGCGTCCGCGAACCCGTCAAGCGTGTCCTTGCTCTCCGTCTCCGTCGGCTCTATCATCAGCGCGTTCGGGACGATAAGCGGGAAATATATGGTCGGCGGATGGTAGCCGAAGTCCATAAGGCGTTTTGCCACGTCAAGCGTCGCCACGCCCTCCGCCGCTTCAATCAGCCCGTCGAGCACGAATTCGTGCATACATACTCTGTCGTATGGCAACCGGTATTTCCCCTTTAGCAGCTCCTTCAGGTAATTGGCGTTCAGCACGGCCGTCTCGCTCGCCGCGGTCAAGCCCTCCGCGCCCATTGTCCGGATATACGCGTAAGCGCGCGCGAGCACGCCGAAACTGCCGTAATATCCTCGTATCTTGCCGATGCTGTCCTCTCCCGCGGGCGCAAGCCGGTATACCGCACCGTCCTTCACCACGACAGGCCCCGGCAGATAGCCTTCCAGGCGGGCGGCCACGCCGATAGGTCCGGCGCCGGGCCCGCCGCCGCCATGCGGCGTCGAGAAGGTCTTATGCGTATTGACATGCACCACGTCAAACCCCATATCCCCGGGCCGGGCCTTGCCCATTATCGCATTCAGGTTGGCGCCGTCGTAATAAAGCAGGCCGCCCGCCTCGTGAACGAGATCCGCGATCTCCCGTATCTCCGTCTCAAAGAGCCCGAGCGTGTTCGGGTTCGTGAGCATAAGGCCCGCCACATCGTCCGCGAGCGCGAGCCGCAGCGCGCCGGTATCCACCGTACCCGACGAATTCGACGCGATAGTGACTATCTCAAACCCGGCTGCGGCCGCGCTCGCGGGGTTTGTCCCATGCGACGAGTCCGGCACGAGTATCTTGTTCCGCTTCCCGTCCCCGCGGCCTTCATGCCATTTCTTGAATATCATCAACCCCGCGAGTTCGCCGTGGGCGCCCGCGGCCGGCTGCAGGCTGAACCGCGCCATGCCCGTGATCTCCGCGAGCATCGCTCCGAGTTCGTACATCAGCTCGAGCGCTCCCTGCGCGGACTCCTCCGCCTGATAGGGATGCAGGCCCGTGAAAGCCTCCAAGCCGCACACATCCTCGTTGATCTTCGGATTGTATTTCATCGTGCATGAGCCGAGCGGGTAGAACCCCCCGTCCACGCCATAGTTCTTTTGCGAAAGCAAGGTATAATGACGGACGACCTCCGGCTCGCTGACGCGCGGCAGAGACAATTCGTCCGTGCGCAGCATCCCTGCGGGCAGGGACACGAGCGCATCTGCGTTGTCAACACCCGTTTCGGGAAACCGGTATCCCTCCTTGCCCTCCGATGATAGCTCGAATATGAGTTTGTCGTACCGGCTATGCATAGCACACCTCCTTCAGCGCTTCCGCGAAAGCGTCCATCTCCGCCTTTGTGCGCTTCTCCGTCGCGCATACGAGCATCGCGCCGCCGGCGCCGCCCGCAAGCCCATCCACAGCGAGGCCTCCTATGACGCCGCGTTCAAGCAGGGCCGGGGACACATCCGCGGCCGGGCTCGGCAGGCATATTACGAACTCGTCAAAGAAGGGCGCCGTATACAGAACCGCGAAACCCTCCCCCTCAAGCCGTTCCTTCAGGTACCGGGCGTTCGCCATGCTGCGCGCCGCAACTTCTTTGACGCCGTCCCTTCCGAGCAGCGAGAGGTAAATGGTCGCGGATAAGGCGTTCAGCCCCTGGTTTGAGCATATATTCGAGGTCGCTTTTTCGCGCCGGATATGCTGTTCCCGGGCCTGGAGCGTCAGCACGAAGGCCCGCCTGCCGTCCACGTCCACAGTTTCACCAACAATGCGGCCGGGCAGTTTGCGCATAAGGGGCTGTTTGACAGCCATAAACCCCAGATGGGGGCCGCCGTAGTTCATCGGCAGGCCAAACCCCTGCCCCTCGCCGACGCAGATGTCGGCTCCGGACTCGCCCGGGCTTTTCAGCACCGCGAGTGAGAGCGCGTCCGCGACATACACTGCCGCCACCGCGCCCGCGGCGTGAGCCGCGTCCGCGGCTCCGGCTACGTCCTCTATCGCGCCGTAGAAATTCGGGGACTGCACGAGGACGCCGGCCACGTCGTCCGCCATAAGCCGCCCTATCCCGTCCCGGTCCGTTACCCCGTCCTTCGCGGGCGCGGACACTATCTCTATGCCGCCGGACCACGCGTAGGCGCTTACGACTTCCCGCGCTTCGGGATGTACCGTCTCCGAGACGATGAACTTCTTCCGCTTCGTATGGTTTACGGCCATAAGCATGGCTTCGGCGCAGCCCGACGCGCCGTCATATACGGACGCGTTCGCCACGTCCATGCCCGTCAGCGACGTTATCATGGTCTGAAACTCAAATATCGCCTGCAGTGTTCCCTGGCTTATCTCAGGCTGGTACGGCGTGTACGCGGTGTAAAATTCGGATCGCTGCGTAAGGTGCCGTATCGCGGCCGGCACGAGCCTGTCGTACACGCCCGCGCCGAGGAAGCACGGCAGGGATGCGGCGGGGCGGCACTTTGCAGCCTTCGCGCGCGCATCCGCCATCACCTCATATTCAGACAGGGGCTGGCCGAGGGCAAGCGCCTCGCGCAGCCTGAGGCTTTCCGGTATATCCGCGAAAAGCCCGTCTATCTCCGGGACGCCGACGCGGGCGAGCATGGCTTCCCTGTCCGCATCCGTTATAGGTAGGTAAACGCTCATGGGCAGCCTCCCCTATTCCTTCGTCAATTCGGTATAGGCGGCGGCGTCTAAAAGCCCTTCCGTCTCGGAGGGGTCCGTCATCTCAATTTTCACGAGCCACGCGCCATACGCATCGTCGTTGACGGTCTCGGGGGCGTCCTCGACCGCTTCGTTCTTCATGGTCACGACGCCGGATACGGGCAGCATCAGTTCCGAAGCCGCCTTGACGGACTCGACGACGCCGAACACCTCGCCCTTGCCGAAACGTTGCCCCTCCTCCGGCAGCTCCACATAGACAATGCCGCCTAAGCTGTTTTGCGCAAAATCCGTGATGCCCACGTACGCGCTGTCGCCCTCGGTCTTCAGCCATTCATGATCTTTCGTGTAATACAGTCCCTCTTTAACGTTCATCATACACCTCCCTTTCGTATAATAAAAAAACAAGACGAAACTATCGCCTTGCATCCCTGTCCCTTGTACCTGAGAGCATCACCGCCGCGCGGCTTTCTCCTTCGGCGCCTTGGGGGAAACGTCCGTGTCTCCTTCCGGCATTTTCAGGGTTCCGTCCGGTAACGATACTTGTGCCTGAAAGCTTCCGGCGCTGCACGGCTCACAACCCCGTTTCTTCTTCGGCCGCCGTCAATCGGCGTCTCACGCTACCTTCATCCGGTCCGTTATGCTTCCTGCTTCGAACGACCGAAGCCGGGAACACCTTTATTGTACCATAATATAGAGGAAGTCGCTCACGGCGAACGGGCCCGGGACGGTGTCAAGTTGTTCCCGCTGTGATTAGTTTTTTATATTACTACTTGCTCCAAAATCAAAGACCGCGACAACAGATACGCCATCGCGGCTTTAGACTTCATGACAGCGCTGCGCATTATTACATTCAGAGTTT
>JAITEX010000041.1 GCA_031281765.1 Eubacteriales Family XIII. Incertae Sedis bacterium
CCGCGATAATAGCGCGAATGTTCCCGGACATAGGACAGCAGAAAATTGAGCCGGCGCAGATGATAGTCCGCAAGCCCTGCCCGTGAGAGCGCGTCCGGGTATATCCCTGTTTTTTTTGCCGTCCAATTATCCATGTGCGGTACTCCCGGAATCCTCCGCCGGTCCGTTTCCGAAAATGCTCATCGCATAGCCGGATCCGGTCGGGTTTTCGCCGGCAAACGGCCCGCAGTACGCCGCCACATCCTCACCCGCGGGCGTGACGCTTTCGAAATACGCGGCGAGCGAACCGTAGTCAAAAATTATTTGCCCTGCCCACGACAGAAGCTCGTCGGACAGGTCTTCCTCATAGATTTTCGTGAATCCCGCGGAGCGGATGGCGTCCTCCATTTTGCTTACGCGCATATCGAGCAGCACGAGTTTTCCGCCGGGAACGAGAGCCGCGGATATTTTTTCAAAAAGCTCCCGCTTGCCTTCAATCAAAGACAGCGTACATTCGGAGCAGACAATATCATAAGGGGACGGTTCCTTTGTGTTATCAGCAGCACAAGGGAACCGTCCCCCTGTGTTGCCCGCGTCTTCACGCAGAAACCGGACGCTTCCGTTCCGCGGCGGCGGGCCGCCCGCCGCTTCCTCTATGGCCGCGCGGGATGTGTCGACGCCCGTTACCTCGCAGCAAAACCGCTCCGCTATCAAGCGCGACATACGCCCCGCCGCGCAACCTATTTCAAGCACCTTCATGCCCTGCCGCAGGCCCGCTTTTCCCAAGGCTTTCAATAGTATTTCCGCGTCGCCGGGGCTGATTTTTCCGCTGTACATATGATATACTATAACAAAACAATGTTGCCTATACAACTTGTTGGTTAGGATTCTTACGGAGGTCAATGCGATGCTGAAACTACAGAGGAAATCGTTATTAATCAACGGTGTTGAGCGTTTTGTGGTGTATGATCCGGAGAATGACAGCTTAGCTGAGGTTTTGCGAAGGCTCGGGTTGACGGGCGTAAAAGTCGGCTGCAAAGCGGGGGTCTGCGGCGCCTGCTCCGTCATCCTGAACGGCAAGGTTATCCGCAGCTGCGTCACTAAAATGGCGAAGGTCGATGAGTTCTCCGAAATCACGACCATTGAGGGCATTGGCGCTCCGGGCAGGCTCCATCCGCTACAGCAGGCGTGGATCACCTACGGCGGGGTCCAATGCGGTTTCTGTTCTCCGGGATTTATTATATCCGCCTATCAATTATTAAAGGAAAACCCGGACCCGTCCAGAGCGGAAGTCCGCGCCTGGTTCAAATCGCATAATAATGTCTGCCGCTGTACCGGGTACAAACCCCTTGTCGATGCAGTGATGGCCGCCGCCGCGGTGCTTCGGGGTGAAAAGACCATGGATGACATCACCTACGATTTCGAGGGTGAAACGGACATCTACGGCAGCAAGCATCCACGCCCGACCGCGCTTGCGAAGGTGACGGGCCTGACGGATTACGGCGATGACCTCAAACTGAAGATGCCCGAGGGCGTCGTCCATCTCGTCCCCGTCCTTTCACAGGTTCTGCACGGACGGATCCGAAACATCGACATAGCCGAGGCCGAAGCCGCGGAGGGCGTTATCAAGGTAATCCTTGCCGGTGATATAAAGGGTCCGAACAACATCGAGTTCCCCGCCGTAATCCCACGGCAAAAGGGCACGGGGCTTACGGAGTTCCCGATAATAACGGGAGATATTATTCACCGGTACGGCGATGTGCTTGCGGTGGTTGCGGCTGATACGGAGCGAAACGCGCGGGCGGCCGCGAAACTCGTAAAGGTTGATGTCGAAGAACTGCCCGCCTACCGTTCCGTTCTTGAGTCCTTCCTGCCCGACGCGGTGCAGCTTCACAAAGGCGTTCCGAACTACTATCTGGCGCAGCCGGTATACAAGGGAGAGGACACCCTCGATATTTTCGAATCCGCCGCGGAAAGGGACCTGCTCGTATCGTCGGGCAGTTTCCATTCACAGCACGAACCCCACCTCCCCATGGAGCCGGATGTGGTGCAGGGCTATTTTGACGAGGAAGGCCGCCTCACCATACAGTGCAAATCCCAGGCGGTCGGCGAAAACGTCGAGGCCATAGAATTGGCGCTCGGGATCCCCGCCGAGAAAATTCGCATAATAAACAACCCCGTCGGAGGAAGTTTCGGTTATTCCACGTCGGCGAACACCTTTGCGCTTGTCGGCGCCTGCGTCCTGATTCTCGAGCGGCACTGCACGATGACGCTCACCTATGCCGAATTCAACCATACGACGGGCAAACGTTCCGCAACCTATACCAACGGAAGGATCGCCACCGGCAAGGACGGAAGGATCGTCGCGGCGGAATACGACCTTGCCCTGGACCATGGGTCATATTCGGTCATGGGCAGCAAGATTTTCAACAATCTCGTTTCCGTCGGCTTCCACGGCTATAATGTCCCCAATTTCAAGGCCCTCGCGCGCGGCGGGGCGTCAAACCACGCGTTTAACACGGCATATCGCGGTTTCGGCGCGCCGCAGATATATACGGCCACCGAGGCGCTGATAGACATGTCTGCGGAAAAAGCGGGTATGGACCCGTGGGAATTCCGTTATCTGAACGCCGCGAGGCCGGGTGATTTGACGATAAACAGCAGGCCGTACCACGATTATTATTATCCTGCTATGCTTGAAAAGATAAAGCCCGTCTATGACGAGTACAAGGCAGAGGCGGAAAAGGCGAAATCCGAGGGCCGCAGCGTCGGCGTCGGAATCAGCCTCGGCGGGTTTATTATTACGCTCGGGTTTATCGATCGCTGCGAAGTCGACGTCGAGCTGAATCCCGACAACACCTTCACGCTCTACAATACGTGGGAAGACGTCGGCCAGGGCGGCGACATCGGCTCGCTGACGCATTTCGTCAAGGCCCTGGAGCCCATGGGCGTACGCCCGGAGCAGGTGAGATTAGTCATGAACGACAGCGCGCTCTGCCCGGATTCCGGGGTCGCGGCGGCATCGCGCTCGCATTATATGGGCGGAAACGCCACCATCGACGGGGCGAACAAGCTGATGGACGCAATGCGCAAGCCCGACGGTACGTGGCGCACCTATGAAGAGATGGTCAGCGAGGGGATCCCGACAAAATACAGAGGGCATTACGACCAGATGGATCTGGGGCTCACCCCGGGGCTCGACCCGAATACCGGCGAGGGCGAGAAGAACCCGACCTATATGTATGCCGTCAATACCTGCCTCGTCGAGGTAGACCCGCAGAGCGGGAAAACGGACGTCCTGAGATATACCACGGTGGCGGACGTCGGCGTCATCGGGAACCGCCTGTCCGTAGAGGGGCAGGGCTATGGCGGGCTTTCGCATTCCATCGGTTTTGCGTTGTCGGAGGACTATCAGCCCGACAGCAGGCACGGCAATATAATTTCCTGCGGCATACCGACCATCGATAGGATACCGGATGATTTCAATTTGATTTTCATTGAAAACCCGCGGCCCCTCGGACCTCACGGTTCCTGCGGCTGCTCCGAGGATTTCCAGAGCTCCGGGCATATGGCGGTCATTAACGCGATTTACAACGCAACGGGCGTCCGCGTATTTGAGCTGCCGGCAACGCCGGACAAAATCAAGAGCGGCCTCGAGAAGATAGAAAACGGAGAGGATTTGACGCCGCCGCCGTATTACTTCGGCTCCGATTTCGAGGAGGAGCTGGCGGAGATACGGAAGAATCCGCTGTAATATGCGTATCACGCTCGAAAACGCCACAAGCATAACGCGGGAATGCTTTCACGGAGAGCCTGCGAGCTGTTCCCATGGATGTCCGTATTTCTTTGATATACGGACATTTTTGGAGCGTACATCCGCGGCTAAATGGAACCTTGCATACAAGCTGCTGCGCGAAACCTTCCTGTTCCCGTCCGTGGTATGTGCGGCCTGTGGGCACACCTGTCTGGCGGAATGCCAGCGTGTGCGGATAGGTGATGAGGCGGTCGATATTCCGTCCGTCGTAAAGGCGTGCGTGAGGTTGGCAGACGCGAAAGCCCCGCCGCATTTCCGGCAGGAAGCAGCGGGCAAGAGCGTTGCCGTTATCGGAGCGGGGCTGTCCGGGCTCTCGTGCGCCCTGCGGCTGGCGCAGAAGAAATATGCGGTACACGTTTTTGACGCGCGGGATTCCGCGGGCGGCAGCCTGCGGTCGGATAGCTTTGCAGAGGACATCGCTCTGCAGTTTTCGACGGTCGATGTCGAGTTCCGTTTGGGCAGGAAAATCGAGTCGCCAGACGAGCTGTCCGGGTACGATGCCGTCTTTGTCGCGACCGGAGCGGGCGGGGACGATTTCGGTCTAAGGGATTCGTGGAATGAGCGGACCTCTGCGACGGACGAAGCGGCCGTTTTCCTCGGCGGCGAGCTTGTTGGCATGCCGCGTGCCGTTGCCGCTGCGGAAACAAAGCGGGCAAGCAAGAGCATAGAGGCGTATCTGCAGACCGGGGGCAGCGTAACGGGTGACGAGGATGCGCATACCTATAAAAAACACTATCTTTCACATGAGGGCGCGGCAAAGATTCCGAGGGTGACGCCGGTTTCGGAGGAAGCCGGCTATACCGCCGGGGAATGCGTCAAAGAATCCGCGCGTTGCCTGCAGTGCGATTGCCGCCTGTGTATAGATTCCTGCGAGATGTTAGCCTCGTTCCGCAAAGCCCCGCAAAAAATCGCGATAGAAGCCTATAATGATACGACGGCCAACCCGCCGTTTTCGTCATGCACGCTGACGCGGGAAACCTTCTCCTGCAATATCTGCGGCTATTGTAAGCAGGTGTGCCCCGTCGATATAGATATGGGCAGGCTGTTCCGGCTGGCTCGCGCGGGACGCGTAGAGGTCGGTACGGACCCGAAGGCGTTTCACAATTTCTGGCTGCGCGACTTCGATTTTGCTTCAGGCGAGGGCGCCTTCGTTTTTCTTTCCGAAAGGTACCGCGCCGGCGACACCGGCAAAAGATATATGTTCTTCCCGGGGTGCAAACTGGCGGCCTTTTCTCCCGATACCGTAAGCGGCGCCCTGAAGCTGCTTATGGCTCTGTGCGAAGCGGAGGGGGAAACCGCGGTAGGCATGGCGGTGAATTGCTGCGGCGCTCCGCTCATATGGGCGGGTGAGGAAGAAAAATTCCCGGCGCACGCCGGGACGCTGCGGGATATATGGAACGAATACGGTCGGCCCGTCTTTGTCTTTGGCTGCCCCTATTGCGCCACTGTCTTTGAGGATGGGCTGCCGGAAATCGAGAGGATTTCGATTTTTGAACTGTTCGCAAAGTACCGGTCCGGCCGGGACTATCAGTCCCTCATTTTGCCGAAAGACGGCGAATACGCGATGTTCCACCCCTGCGCGTCCGCGTCTAACGATGCGGAAAGAGAAGCGGCAAAGATAGTCGCGGGTGATTGCGGCATTACCTGCGTCGAACTTACCGATGCGGGAAAGTGCTGCGGCTACGGCGGACATATCGGTTTGGCAAATATCGGCCTGCAGAACGAACTCGCGGAAGCGCGCGTGGCGCAATCGGATTTGCCCTATCTCGTCCGCTGCGCGAATTGTTATGAAATGTTTTCGCGCCAGGGCAAGGAGTGCCTGCATCTGCTTGA
>JAITEX010000088.1 GCA_031281765.1 Eubacteriales Family XIII. Incertae Sedis bacterium
CGCAGATTCCTCTGCAGCAGGCCGGTGTCGAGATTCGGAAAATCGTCTGTCAGTGAAGCGGCCGTACCCGCGGCCTCGCCCGTGACCGCACACGGCGGAATGACGCGCGTAATATCCCACATCGCATCCGTTACGGAAATATCCCGTCCCGCGACGAGCAGATTTTTCAGCGCGGGGGTATAGAGCGTGCGGTAGGGTATCTCGAATACGGGCCCGCTCTTTCGCCAGTCACCCGTCATGCCGACGCTGTCCTCCGCGCGCCGGTACACTTCCGATTCATCTAAGGTATAGGCGCCCGCAAGCCGCCGCGACATACGCACGAGCGGCAGAGTCGAGAAAGCGACCGGGGCATAGCGCCCGTTTTCTTCGCGGCGCTCCAGGATGTCCGCGAACATCTTTTCATGCGCGGCGCATACGGCGCGGCTCAGCTCCTCGCCGTCCACGCCCGAAAACCGGAAGCTCTCATCGAGGCTCTCTGTTTTCACAAGGCCGTAGGCGTCATCGTCCTTCGGCATCTCCTCATCCGGCGCCCGGTCGGCAAGGCCGAACATCTTCAGCCGCACCTCCCCGCCGTCGCTGTAATAATACCAGCTGGCCAAGCCGTTTCCTCCCGCGTGCAGCACCGTGTCGACACCGGCGAGGCTGCAGATATCAGCATCACCCGTCGCGTCTATTACGGACCCTGCGGCTATAGCCGAACGGCCTGTTTTATTTTCGATAATAACGGCGTGAATCCGGTCGCCTTCGCGCACCACGCCCGCCGCGAGCGAGCCGTACAAAATCCTCACGCCGAGGGAGACGAGCATCTGCTCCATGCGCAAGGCAAACAGCTGCGGATTGAACTGGACGGCATAGCGGCGCTGTTTTTTCGCTTCTGCAAAGCCGTTTTCAAACCACGCAGCCGGTTCCTCCCCGTCCGCCCCGTACCGAATCGATTCCTTCAGCAGTTCTTCGCCGAGGCCGAACACCACCTGCCGGCCGCAGCCGTCGCAGAGCGGCAGATAGATGGCAATCAAACCAAGCGTCGCCATGCCGCCGAGGGCGTATTCCCGCTCAAGCAGGATGACATCCTTCCCCTTCCGCGCGGCGGCAAGGGCCGCGGCGACGCCGGCAATGCCGCCTCCCGCAACCAATACCTCACAGGAAGCGCTTATTCCCGTCAGGCGTTCCTTCTCGATACGGAATTTCATAGCTCCGGATGTCATGCGTCTGCCGACACCTTTTGTCCCGCGAGCGGCGCCGTATGCAGTTTGTCCGCGGGGATTTCCTCCCCGATATAGACGACGTTTTTCAGCGCCCCGTGCAGGGAATCGTCAATCGCTTCTTTAATTTGGTCGAGGGTGAACCGATGTGTCAGGAGGCCGTCTATATCGACCATCCCCCTGCGGTACATATCCATGTATTTCGGAATATCGCGGCGCAGGGTCAAATTCCCCATAACGCAGCCGGTCAGTTTGCGCCCCGCCAGAAGCTCAAACCAGTTGATGTCCTCCATAAACTCGTTGCGGTGATGCCCGTGCCCGACAACGACGACCTGGCCGTAGTCGGCCGAGATGTCCATCGCCGTGCGTTTGATGCCCTTTCCGGCGGCAGCGACAAAGGCATGGTCCACGCCCGGGCCTCCCGTAATCTCCTTGACGCGGTGAACGGCGTCTTCCTCCAGCGCGTTGATGACGTGCGTGGCGCCGAATTTCTTTGCCGCCTCGAGTTTGATTTCCTGCGTGTCGATGCCGATGATGGGAATGGCGCCCGAATACCTCGCGCCCATAATAGCGGACAGGCCGACGCCTCCGCAGCCGATGACCGCGAAACTCTCGGCGGGTTTCACCTTGACGCGGTTCAGTACCGCGCCGAATCCGGACATGAAGCCGCAGGCAAGCGCAGAGCCTATTTCGAACGGTATATCGTCGTCGATTTTACAGAGCATCCCTTCATACGCATTGCAGTATTCCGAGAAGCCGTTTGTTCCGGAACAGGTCTGAATGACGCGCTCCCCGTTCAGGCGCGTCATCGCGCTCGGTACGCGGAAGGACATCGGCGGAATGTTCTCGCAGAAGAACGGCCGGCCGTTCAGGCATTGTACGCAGTGCCCGCAACCGGCGCGGATTTCCGAACAGAGTACGCGGTCGCCCGGCTTCACATAGGTGACCTTCGAGCCGACAGCGTCAACGACGCCCGCGATTTCATGGCCGGCGCCGCCGGGCCCTTCATATTCCCCGTGCTCGCCCGTCCACGCCAGGACATCACTGTTGCAGATGGTACACGTCATGACCTTCAGCCGGACCTCGTACTCGCCCGGATCGTCAAGCTCCACTTCCTCAACGATAATGTCGAGTCCCATTTGAGGGACTAAAGCCATCTTACATCTCATTATTATTACCTCCTTATAAGCCGCCTATTTTGCCCCTGCCTGCGTTGCTCCGCTCACTCAGTCGCTTATTTTGCCCCTGCCCTTTTCGTGATTTCTATGTATCCTTCGTCCGCGTTGACGAGGACCGTGTCGCCGGTTTCGATGACCTCCATCGGGTCGCGCTCAAAATCCGTCATGGACGGGATATGCGCGACCATCGCGCAGGCGACGCTCAGCGGGCAGCCCTCCGTATGGATGAAGGCCGCGGGCTTGTTCGGCCCGACGCCGTAACTCATAAAGCCGCCGGAACCGCGCGGCGACGGGTAGACGAGGATTTTCCCGGCGTAGGATACGCCGAAGAGCGGATGGTTCCGTTCCGTCGTATAGCCGCGCGCGGGATTGTTGTTCGCGAAGCCCTCTAAGGGCTTCGGGGAAACCAAGGCTTCCGCTTCCGCCACGCCGCCGAACTCCTTCCTGCCATATATCCTGATTTTCTCCGTCATGCGCCTACCTCCATTCCCCGTGCCATCTGCCGGTCAAGGCCGCGTCTATGCAGTCATCCTGCGAGCCGTAGCAGACCTCAAGCTTGTTGTCCTCGTCCGGATAGCAGCCCGTAATATAGTATGCCTGTTTCGCGGAATCAAGCGCAATAGTCCTGACGCCTTTCGGCACGGCGCCCATCGCCGCAAGGCAGGTACCCGTCATCAGATGAGCGCCGGCGTCTTCGAATATCTTCAGGTAGCCGATATTCTTCGCGACATCGTAGAGCCACGGCGCCGTCATGATATAGAAGGGGATCTTGACCTTCTTTCCCTCAAGTTTGCGGGCCAGCAGCATCATATCGACGATGTTCAGGTGGGGGCAGCCGAGATAGACCATGTCGACCGTATCCGACCCGTGATAGTTCAGCGTTTCGTAGGCCTTCCGCAGCTCCGCTTCCCCGACTAACGTTTCCCGCTCCGGCGCTTTCCCGCCGAAGGCAAATTCCATAGTCGGCGCTTCCGGCGTCGTTCCGGGGATATGGTACATACGGACCGCGCCGCCCGTGTTCATCGCGGCATTCAGTTTCTGCAGCTGCGTCGTCGTCGGCTTAGCCGTCCCCGTCAGGCACGGCACGTGCACGCCCGCATCCTCGCCGACCGCGAAACCGAACACGTCCCATTCCAGATCGCTTTTGATGAGGCGTTCGGTTTTCACGAGGACAGTCGCGTAGCGGTTTTCCGTGATATGCATATCATAATAGGCGGTCTTCCCGAGGAAGCACGTCGCGAAACTGCCGTCGATATTGCTGCGCGCGCCGAGAACAGCATTGCAGTACGGGACGGCGGAACTCTCGTTCCAGGAACAATGCTGCCCCATCGTCGGCAGATAGGTATCCACGAGATAATTCGCGCAGGAATGCGTCGTCATCATGCCCATGCGCCGGTAGAGTTCATACCACTCGTCCCGCATCGCCTTTTCATGGAAGGCGGGGTCGCTCTGCAGGTTCGCGTCATCCTGAAACGCGCAGACATTGCAGTGCTCCCACCCGTGAACGGGCGGCTGGAAGAGGAACGGCGCCTTGTTCGCGAACGTCGGTATCTTGAAATGCGCCCCCTGTTCGACGATTTTTCTGAGCTCTTCAATCGGAAATTCGTAAAAGGGCGACATCGCGGTCATCGGCGTGTGGAAATCGCCCGTGCCGTCAAGGTCTATCAGGCGGTCCGCCCCCGCGACCTCGCACAATTCCACAAGGTATTCCATACAGAGACGGGGGACGACGCCGTCCTCACCCTGCAGCATCCGTTTTTCTTCATCGGTCAATTTCAGGTCCATGAGATTCTTACCCCTTTGAGTTTCTGCATTCCGGTAAACTACTATCATTATTCCAAACGTGAGGGCCGCTGTCCAATGACAATAATTTCCCGGGTATACCGTAAAAGGAATGGGGCGCGGAGGAATAATCTAAGGCGCACATGGTATTTCACGAAAAAATCATTATACGTTTTTCAACAGTTCTGCTGGCTCTACTTCCATTTTGGAAATGGCGAACAATTTCTTTCCTAAGTCTTTGAGTGATGCGCCGATGTGATAAACCATATTGTCGATTATAAGAAAACGGTCGTGAAAGACGTTTGATGTCTGTACTATTATCGGATCATACTGCGCGTTATGTTGTATCAAGTCCAATTGCAGCTGTTTTGAAATCTTCCTCGTGTATATCTCTGCGCTCACCTTTGCATGCCGTTTCGATAAAAGTAACAGTATTGTTTCATCCACATAATTATCAAGCAAAACTATCTTTTTTTTCGCAGTTTTAATCAATTTGCTCACAAATTCGTAAGCGTCAAATATCTGCCCTTGATAGAAAATGCCTTCGACTGGAGGAAGCGCCGTCCTGACGAAGAAGTCCACCTTTGTCTCGACATTCTCCATCCTACGTTCAAGCCGCTCAAACCTGTCATGGACAGCATAACCTCGCAACATATACTCTCGAAGTACGGACGTCGCCCATTGGCGGAATTTGGTGGCGTTGATGGAATTTACGCGATAACCAACAGAAACAATTGCATCAAGGTTGTAAAATTTTGTCCTATACTTCTTCCCGTCAGCCGCAGTATGTTCCAAAATGGAACATACTGATTCTTCGACCAACTCTTTTGTTTTGAATATATTGC
>JAITEX010000117.1 GCA_031281765.1 Eubacteriales Family XIII. Incertae Sedis bacterium
TCGGCCGTTACGGGGCGAAAGGTCCCGAGGCCGACATGGAGGGTAACGGGCGCGATAATAACGCCCTGGGCTTCCAACTTTGCAAGCAGTTCGGGCGTGAAATGCAGGCCGGCGGTCGGCGCGGCAAGCGAACCCGGCGCAGCCGCGTAAACGGTCTGGTAGCGCACATCATCCGCGGCGTCCGCTTCGCGCTTGATATACGGCGGCAGCGGCATCCTGCCGAGCCGCTCCAGATTCTCGTCAAAATTGCCTTTGAAGAAGAACCGCGCGACGCGGCCGCCGTCACCGGTTTCGCCGACTATTTCGCAGGAGAAGCCCTCCGCAAATTTCACGCGTTGCCCGCGGCGCACGCGCTTTGCGGGACGCACGAGGACTTCCCAATCCCCGGTAAAGTGGTTTGCCTGGCCGCGCTTACGCACGAGAAAGACCTCTATGCGCGCACCGGTTTCTTCCTTTACGCCGAGCAGCCGCGCCTTTATCACCTTCGAGTCGTTGATGACGAGGACGTCGCCGGCGCGCAGGTAGTCCGGCAGGTCGCTGAAACGTCGGTGCTCCGTCCGGCCCGCGCCGCATCCATCCCCGGCCCGGTCCATGACCGGTATATCCCCGGCTTTCGCTTCGGCCCGGCCCCTCCGCACAACCAAAAGCCGCGACGCGTCACGCGCCTCGGCCGGGTTCTGCGCTATCAATTCCTGCGGAAGCTCATAGTCAAACAGGTCTATCTTCATGCGCCATCCATTCTTATAGAACCATTCACTGCGGAGTTGCCACGCACAACCATTCGCTGCGCGCCCGCCTCCGCCCCGCTCAACGTTGCCGCCACCTAAACGCCGGTCTCCGATTCGTCATACACAAACGCCAACTGCTCGTCCGTCTCCGGCGGCGTCAGGCCGAGATGCAGCCACGCGTCGCGCGTCGCCATACGGCCCTGCTTGGTCCGGTGCAGGAACCCCGCCTGCATCAGATAGGGTTCATAGACGTCCTCTATCGTCACGCGCTCCTCACCGATGGCCGCGGCTATCGTGTCGATGCCCACGGGCCCGCCCGAAAACTTGTCGATAATAAGCCGGAGAATATCGCGGTCGAGCCCCTCCAGCCCCATCTTATCGATGCCGAGCGAGCGCAGGGTTTCGTCCGTAATGCTGCGGTCTATCACGCCGCTGCCGCGCACCTGCGCAAAATCCCGCACGCGTTTCAAGAGCCGGTTCGCCACGCGCGGCGTGCCGCGCGAACGGCGCGCAAGTTCCGCGAGCGATTCCGCGTCGATTTCTATGTCGAGCAGTTTCGCCGACCGCCGTATAATTTCCGCCAGTTCGCCCGGCGTGTACATCTCAAATTTGCTGATAATGCCGAAACGGTCACGCAGCGGCGCGGAAAGGCTCCCGGCCCGCGTGGTCGCGCCAATCAGCGTAAACTTCGCGAGGTCGATGCGGTAGGATTTTGCGGACGGCCCCTTGCCGATGACCATGTCTATCTCATAGTCCTCCATCGCGGAGTAGAGTATTTCCTCGGCGCTATGGTGCAGCCGATGTATCTCATCGATAAAGAGGACGTCCTTTTCATTCAGGTTCGTCAGTATGGCCGCGAGGTCGCCCGCGCGTTCAATAGCCGGCCCGGACGTAATTCTATGGTCCGCCTCAAGTTCCGCGGCAATAATACCCGCAAGCGTCGTCTTGCCGAGCCCCGGCGGCCCGTAAAACAGTACGTGGTCGAGCGCGTCGCCGCGGGCTTTCGCCGCTTCGATATAGACCTTCAGATTGTCCGTCACGTTCTTCTGGCCGATGTAGTCGGCAAGGCGCCGCGGCCGCAGGCTCAGGTCCTCGCCGACGTCAAGCCGTTCCGTACTCACTATTCGTTCATCTGTCGTATTATTTTCCATAATTTTCCTTGCAATTTCCGTTCCGCGCTACGCCATGCTCTTTAGCGCAGCCTTCACGTATTTCTCGGCCGACAGTTCGCCCTCCGCAGCGACGCCCATAACAGCCGCACCCGCTTCCGAACGGCTATAACCGAGGGAGAGCAGCGCCTCTATCGCTTCCGCGCGCGGGTCGTCCTTTCGGCTGGCGCCCTCACCGGCAGGAAGGCTGACGCCGGACGCCTTACCGACCCTGTCTTTTAATTCGAGGATTATCCTCTCGGCGGATTTCCTGCCGACGCCGTTCGCCTTTGTCAGCGTGGCCGTGTCGCTGTACGTAATCGCGCGCACGGCGTCATCTACCGGCATCGCCGACAATATCGCCATCGCAGCCTTTGCCCCGATTCCGCTGACGCCGAGCAGCAGGCGGAACAGCCGCACGGATTCCCGGTCCGTAAACCCGTAGAGCAACATCTCGTCCTCGCGCGAAATCAGGACCGTAAAGACCTGCACTTCTTCGCCCTCGCGCGCGAAAAAGGCGGCCGAATCCGACGGCATGAAAACTTCGTAGCCGACGCCGCCCGTGTCTATGACGACCGAGGTTTCCAGCTTATATGCGAGCTTCCCATGCAAATAACTAATCACGATTATTTCACCTTCCCCGCGCGACCGCCCGACCGACCCGGTCGATATAGGCCGCGGAGTTTCCGTGGCAGATTGCCGCAGCAGCAGCGTCCGCCGCATCGTCCGGCCTGATTATCTCTTTCAGGCCGAGAATGTTGCGCACCACTTCCTGCATCTGCTGTTTTTCCGCCCGGCCGTTTCCCGTCAGCGCCTGCTTTATCTGCAGCGGCGTATATTCGTAGACGTGCAGTCCCGCCCGCGCGCAGGCGACCACCGCCGCCCCCCGCGCCTCGCTGACATGGATAGCCGTTTTCTGGTTGGTGCCCCAGAACAACTCCTCCACCGCCGCAACCTCGGGCCGGAATTCCGCAATCAGTTCCGTCAGCTTGCCGAATATGAGGTTCAGGCGATCGGGCATCGCCATATCCTTGTCCGTCGCAACTACGCCGCATTCGACGAGCGTGTATTTATTCGCAATGCTGTCTACGATACCGTAGCCGAGCAAGGCATAACCGGGATCGACGCCGAGTATCCTCATTGCCCGCCCGCAGCCAAACCGGCGGGAGCGCCGTTCTTGAAGCTGTTCTCGACCGCAACGGCTACCGCGACCGAAGCGCCGACCATCGGGTTGTTGCCCATGCCGAGGAAGCCCATCATCTCCACATGGGCCGGCACCGAGCTCGAACCCGCGAACTGCGCGTCCGAGTGCATACGGCCCATCGTATCCGTCATACCGTACGAAGCCGGGCCGGCGGCCATATTGTCCGGGTGCAGCGTACGGCCCGTACCGCCGCCCGAAGCGACGGAGAAATAGTTCCTGCCGGTCTCGACGCATTCTTTTTTATAGGTTCCCGCGACGGGGTGCTGGAAGCGCGTCGGGTTTGTCGAATTGCCCGTGATCGAGACGTCCACGCCCTCGAGATGCATGATTTTCACGCCCTCGCGCACATCGTCCGCCCCGTAACAGCGCACCTTGCTGCGTTCTCCGTCGGAATAGGCGATTTCATCGACAACGTTTATGCGGCCCGTCGCGTAATCAAACTGCGTTTTGACATAAGTGAACCCGTTGATGCGCGAGATGATTTGAGCCGCGTCCTTGCCGAGCCCGTTCAGTATGACGCGCAGGGGTATATGCCGGCTCTTGTTCGCGTTGTTCACGATACCTATCGCGCCCTCCGC
>JAITEX010000182.1 GCA_031281765.1 Eubacteriales Family XIII. Incertae Sedis bacterium
CGGTCAGCCGCCAGACATCCGGGCCGAAATCGCGCGCCACCTGAAGCGGGGTCAGCAGGGCGCAGGGTGTGATAAGTATGGCCATGACGCCCGAATAAATAATGAGGCGCAGAACGAAGCTGTTCGTGCGGATATAGGAGAGGCTGTCGCGTATCTCATGCAGATAGGAGCGGCCGGCGCCTTCCTTCTTTTCCGTTCCGGTTTCTCCCGTTAGACCGCCCGCGCCGTCGGGTTCGCCCGTTTCCGCCGCGCTGTCCGCTTCACTCGTTTCCACCTGCGGGACCCGCACGAAGAAATAGAGAATCGAGATGCCGATGGCGGCGGTCACTACATCGATAAAGAGAATCACCTGTATCGGCGCCACGGACATAAGCACGCCGCTCAACGCAGGGCTGCCGATCATCGATATTGACTGTATCATGGAGTTCAGGCTGTTCACGCGCACTAAATGCTTTTCCGGCGCAAGCTGCGGAATCAGCGCGTTCACCGCCGGCATCTGCACGCCCTGCCCGAGGCTGCGCGCAACCGAACACGCGAGCAGCAGCAGTATGCCCGCAATGCCGAAACTGAAACAGAGCGCGATAAACAGCGACACCGCGGCTATTATGCCATCGGAAATATTGATAAGGTTCTTGCGGTTGTAGCGGTCCGCCCAGACGCCCCCGAACGGCGCGATAAAGAACGTCGGCGCCGTCACGGCCACCGTGAACAAGGTCATCATGGCGCCGGACTGCGTCTCGAGCGTCACATACCATAGCACCGCGTAGCCGACGAGCGACGAGCCGATAAGCGTCACCGCCTGGCCGCCGAGAAACAGCGCCGTATTCCTTTTCCAGTTAACCGGTTTATTCTTTCGCATAGAATACCATTATACCAGTACAGGACAGACCTAAAGGGTCGTATGCTTCGACAACCAATCTTTCAAAAGAGGGATATTGATTGAGACGCGCCCTCTTCCGACCGGCGTGATTATTCCGAGTTCGATAAGTCGCCGTCGATAGTAGCCTGCATTGGCGGGGCTTGTGTCCATGCGTTTCGCTATATCGGACATTCGGCTGTCGCCTTCGTCTTGCGCCATCGCAATTAAGAATTTCAGGTCGAGTTCGGATAAATCGCGCAAGGTAGCGTCTATTATCATATGCTTCATATCCGCTCGCGCGATTTCGACGCCGTCGCGCACATCCTGCGCGGAGATTTTTTTTTGTGTGGCCTGATTGAACATATGATAACCGATGAGCTGTATCATAAAGGGAAATCCATTCGTTTCATTTGCGGCAAGTTCCAGAGCATCCGGTGCAATGGTCTTTCCGCCGATTTCTACGGTTTTCCGTATCGCTATACGCACTTCCGGAATATCAACAGAAGAGAGCGGCCGAAGAAAGGCCCTGCGGAGAAATGAAATGCTGTCATGTTGAAACATCTGAATTACATTATTCGGAAGCCCCGCCATAATAAGCGCTACGTTTCTCTTTTCCCTGATGAAGTGTTGGAATGTTGTTATGAGCGTTATCATCTCGTCTTCGCGGGAGGTGACTTCATCGACGGTAATTAATAACCCGATATGTAGAGCATTGAGCTTATCAAGGTATTCGCTTATTTGAGAACGCCATGACCTTTTGCTGGATGGCGCGATTTGCCGTGTGACGCCGAAGCCGCCCACCTGTACGCCGGTAATATGAGATTTCGCGGAATCCTCGACAAATTCCGCTGCCTTTTCCCTCGTCTGCTCAAGTAAAGAATCGAGCATTCCACGGGTGGCTGTCGCGTGGATCCCAAGCCAGCCAAGCTGCTCCGCTTCCGAGGCAATCTTTGCGAGAAGAACCGTTTTGCCGCTGCCGCGCGGACCGGTGAATATGGTGACGCGATGGGGATCCCCGGGGCCATTTTCAAGCCCGCTTACCACATCGCTTATGAGCCGGTTTCGTCCGGCAAGGATGGATGGCTCACTTCCGAATACCGGAGTGAAGGGATTGTTGACTATCATATTACGTATATCTCCTTATAATTACTTAATACTCCTTAAAAGTCCTTACAATTACTTAAAAGTCCTTAAAAGTCCTTATAAATAGTATAAACGCCGGGGCGGTGGTGTCAAGGGCGCGACACGGCGCCAGTTCCAATGGTTTGCGGTATGCGTTTGTGGGAACATGCGCGCTTCCGTGGTAAAATAGTATCATGAAAAATTTGAAAGTTGAGAATACGGCGAGGGCGGGCAGTTACGATATACTGATCGGCCCGGGGCTTTTGGATGCGGCCGGTGAGCGGCTCGGCGCCTTCATCCCGCAGAATGACAAGACGGTGGTCGTGTCCGACGAGAACGTGTACCCGCTCTACGGCGAGCGCGTCATGCGGTCGCTTGCGGGCGCGGGCGCCGATGTCTGCGCGGTGCTGATCCCACCCGGCGAGGGTTCGAAAACCCTGAAGCAGCTCGGTGTTCTCTACGATATGTTTGCCGAGATTGGCCTGAAGCGGGGCGGCCTTGTCCTCGCGCTCGGGGGTGGCGTCGTCGGGGATATTGCGGGTCTTGCCGCCGCGACCTATATGCGCGGCGTCCCGCTTGCGCAGCTTCCGACCACCGTGCTCGCCCAGGTTGATTCCTCCGTCGGCGGCAAGACGGCCGTCGATACGCCCGCAGGCAAAAATATGGTCGGCGTGTTTGCGCGTCCCGTCATGGTTCTCGCGGATACGGACGCGCTCTCCACGCTTCCGCCGCGCGAATATGCCTCCGGCATGGCCGAAGTGATAAAATACGGGGCGATAGCGTCGGCGGACCTTTTCGCGAAGCTTGAAAGCTCGCCGGGTATGGTCGATGAGGACATTATCGCCGAATGCTGCGCGATCAAGGCCGCTATCGTTGCCGAGGATGAGTTCGATACGGGACGGCGACAGCTGCTGAACTTCGGGCATACCTTTGGGCACGCCATCGAAACCACCTACCATTTCGAGAAATATACGCACGGCGAGGCCGTCGCCATGGGCATGGTCATCGCGGCAGGGGCCGGAGAATTTCTCGGCCTTACGGAGGCCGGTACGTCCGAACGTATTCTGCGTCTCACCGGAGCCTGCGGACTGCCGGCCCCTGAAGGCAACCTTCCGGGCCTTGCGCAGTATGTCGCGCACGATAAGAAATCTACCGCGGATGCCGTCACCCTCATTTTGCTTGAGCATATCGGCAAGGCCGCAGTGCGCAGGACGACATTTGCGGAACTCGAAAAAATACTGTTTCAAATAAGTGAAGGATAGAGGACATATGGCAGGAGAAAAACTGAAAATCAACAGGATCCCGAGCGGGGAGGTGCGCGCGCCGGCGTCGAAGAGCGTCGGTCATCGCGCGCTGATTTGCGCGGCGCTTGCGGGCGGGGAGAAGGCGCTCGGCGGCATAAAAAACCTCGGCGTATCCGAAGATATTACAGCGACGCGGCTCGCGCTTGCGGCGCTGCTCGATAAGGATGGAAATCTTACGGATGGCCCGGGGGGTGAGATAGACTGCGGTGAGTCCGGCTCTACGCTGCGCTTTCTTCTGCCGCTTGCGGGGCTTGACGGCCGCGAGCGTATATTTACGGGCAGGGGGCGCCTTATGCAGCGACCGCTCGATATATATAAGGAAGTGTTTGAATCGCACGGCGGTTTGTTCCGGCAGGAGGATGACCGTGTCATCGTCTGCGGCCCGCTTTCTCCCGGCAGGTACGAGCTTCCGGGCGACGTCAGCTCGCAGTTCATCTCCGGCCTGCTGTTCGCCTTGCCGCTTTTGGACGGCGAGAGTGAGATAGTACTCACCTCACAGCTTGAATCCGCTGATTATGTAAACCTGACCGTGGACGTGATGGAAACCTTCGGCGTGCGGGTAGACGTACCTTTTGATAGTCCGGATGAGGCATTCCGCATTCCCGGGAATCAGCGCTATCGGCCCGTCAAATATACGGTCGAGGGCGATTGGTCCCAGGCTGCCGTGTTCCTCTGCGCGGGCGCGCTCGGCGCACCGGTTTCCGTCGGTGGCCTCGACCCGGGCAGTATGCAGGGCGATATGCGCATTCTGCGCATACTGAAATCCATGGGAGCGGACGCCGACGTGCGTATCCCCATGCTGCGCAAGCGGGACGCTACGGTCAGGGCGCTTGCGCCGCGTGAGGGTTTGCGCGGCGTCAACGTCGATGTACGCGATATACCGGACCTCGTGCCGCCGCTCGCCGCGCTCGCCTGTTTCGCGAGCGGGGAGACGCGCTTTACGAACGCCGGACGGCTCAGGCTGAAAGAGAGCGACCGCATTGAGGCCCTCGTCACCGAACTTGGAAAGCTCGGCGCCGACCTGCGCGCGGAAGGTGACGATATAATAATAAAGGGCCGTAAGTATGTGGACGGCGGCGAGGCGGACGCGCGCGGCGACCATCGTATCGCGATGGCGGTGGCTGTCTGCTCGGTCAGATGTACGTCGCCCGTATACCTGACGGGAGCGGAGCACGTGGCGAAGTCCTATCCCGCGTTTTGGGACGACTTCCTGCGCGCGGAAAATACGACGATGGAAGAGGGTTTGACATGAACACATGGGGCAGCAACATAAGAATCACGCTTTTCGGCGAATCGCACGGGTCGGCTGTCGGCGCCATCCTCGACGGGGTGCGCCCGGGGCTTCGGATAGATGAGGACTTTATCGCGGGGGAACTCGCGCGCCGCGCGCCGGGGAGGGACGAGTTCAGCACGGCGCGTATTGAAGCGGACGAGCCGCGCATTATCAGCGGCGTGAAGGACGGGTACTCGACCGGCGCGCCCATCGCCTGCATTATAGAAAACACAAATCAGCATTCCGGTGATTATGACAGCTTCCTGCGGCCCGGACACGCGGATTTGACGGGCCTGCTCAAGTACGGGCGAAACGTCGACCGCGCCGGCGGCGGCAGGTTTTCCGGCCGTCTGACCGCGCCGCTCGTCTGGGCCGGCGCCATCTGCAAGCTCGGGCTTGCGAACGCGGGTATTCACGTCTACGGGCGCATACGGGATATAGCGGGGGCGGTCGCAGGGCAGGCCGGCGGCATTGACCTTGCCGGCGCGGCTGCGAACGCGGATATACCGGCAATCGAGAAGGCGCTTGCGCGCATTTCAGGAAAGCCTTTCCCCGCGGCGGACGAATCGGAGCAGCTATTCAAGGACGCCATACTCGCCGCGAAACATGATGGCGATAGCGTGGGCGGCATTATCGAAGTCGCGGTTTTCGGCGCGACGGCGGGGCTCGGCGAACCGTTTTTCGGCTCCGTCGAAAGCACGCTTTCCGCTCTGTACTTCTCCGTGCCCGCGGTCAAGGGCGTGGAGTTCGGCGCCGGTTTTCAAATAGCGAACCTGCGTGGCAGCGAGGCGAACGACCCGCTGCGCGTGGCAGGCGAGGGGGAACATCGCCGCGTCGTCAGCCTGACGAATAATAACGGCGGCATCCTCGGCGGTATCGCAAACGGTATGCCGCTATTCGCGCGCGTGGCTATCAAGCCAACCGCGTCGATAGCGAAGGAGCAGGACACGGTTGACCCCGGCTCGGCGGAAGAAGGAAAGGAAACCCGCGCCGCGGATGCGGCGCTGAATACCTTTGTCGCGCCGGAAGAATGGAAGGACGTCCGCGCCGCGGTCCGCGGCCGGCATGACCCGTGTATCCTCCCGCGCGCCGTTCCCGTTATCGAGGCGGTGACGGCAATAGGGATACTGGACCTGCTGAGCGTTGCATTGCATACGGGACGGCGCCGTCACGAGAGAGCGGAGGCCGGGAAATGAACGACAGGGCGCGGGAAAATATAGTGCTGATCGGCTTGCCGGGCAGCGGTAAATCCTCGCTCGGCAGGCGCGTAGCCAAGGATTTCGGCCTTGGCTTTCGCGATACGGACGAACTGATCACGGCGGCGGCAGGCATCGACATTCCCGGGATATTCGCGTCGCGCGGTGAGGCGGATTTTCGCGAACTTGAAACGGAAACGATACGGCGTCTCGCGCTGACGGATGAAGAGGTGCGCGGCGGCGGCGTTATTATATCGACGGGAGGCGGCGCCGTACTGAAGCCCGAAAACGTCGAACTGTTTCACCGCATCGGCAAGGTCATTTTTGTCGACCGCAAACCGCAGCTCATCGTGCAGGGCCGGGAATTGACGGAGGGCCGCCCGCTTCTCGGCAGCGCGGACGACCTGCTGCAATTGGACTCTGAACGGCGTATTTTCTACGAAAGGGCCGCGCATATCATCTTCCACAATGACGGCGCGTACGAAACCGAACTCGACCGTCTGCGTTCCGTCGTCATTCTGCTCGGCGCCTGCGGCCCCATGTGTTTGATAGGGGACCCTATAGGTCATTCCCTGTCGCCGTTTCTGCACCGCCTGCTCTTCGCGGAATGCGGCATCGAACACAGCTACCGTTCTGCGCGCATCATTCCGGATAAGCTTGAGACAGCGGTGAAGTACCTGCGCGCGGGCGCGCTGCGCGGCCTGAATGTGACGAAACCGCACAAGATAGCCATCGCGCCGCTGCTCGACGAACTATGCGGCGACGCCGCGCTTTCGGGCGCTGTCAATACCGTGAAAAAAGAAAACGGGCGGCTGATAGGGTATAATACCGATATGGACGGCCTTGCGCTTGCCTTGGCTGACAGGGGGCGAAATTACAAAAATTCCGTTGTAACGGTATTCGGGGCCGGCGGCGCGGCAGTGGGCATCGCAACGAAAGCTCTCATAGGCGGGGCGCGTCGCGTAAACGTCGTATGCCGGCGTCCGGCTGATGAGGTGTCAAGCGAATTTCCTGACAATACGGTATTCATTACGCACGACATAGCGGCCGGAACGGAAAATGAGGATGTCACATCCGTCCTGAGACAGACAGATATACTTATCAACGCCACGCCGCTCGGCATGAGCGGCCTGCCGGGGAAGTTCCGGGACTTCCGGTTTCTCGCCATGCTGCGGCAGGACGCCTTAGTCTGCGACCTGATTTACGAACCCGCGGAAACGGAGCTTCTGCGTGAGGCGCGCATGCGCCGGATTGAAACTATGAACGGATTGCCGATGCTCGTCTATCAGGGGATACTTGCCGATGAGATCGTCTTTGGCATACGCACCGACCGCAAAGGGCTGTATGAAAAAGCCGCCCTGTCCATAGAGACAAAGAAAGGAAAGCATAAGACCGCATGATAATCATACTGAAAGACGACGCGCTGCCGGCGCAGATAGATGAGATAAAGAGCGCGCTTACCGCGCGCGGGCTGCAAATCAAAGGTATACAGGGCGAAAGCAAACATATACTCGGGCTTGTCGGCGACACTTCCGGCCTGTCCGAAGACGCGCTTGCGCGCTACGACTATATAGAGCGCGTGACGCGCATCTCCGACCCGTACAAGCTCTCGGGCCGGCACTTCCATCCACAGGATTCCGTCGTGGATATGGGGCTCGGCGCGAAAATCGGCGGCGGCAATTTTGCGGTCATGGCCGGCCCGTGCTCCATCGAGAGCGAGGAACAGATACTCTCTGTCGCGAAGGATGTGAAACGTTCGGGCGCCACTGCCCTGCGCGGCGGCGCGTTTAAGCCGCGCTCGTCGCCGTACTCCTTTCAGGGGCTCGGCCTTGACGGCCTCGAGCTTCTGAAGATAGCGCGCGAAAAGACGGGCCTGCCGATCGTAACGGAAATCATGTCCGAGGAATATTTGAGCGTCTTTGCGCGCGACGTGGATGTCATTCAGATAGGCGCCCGCAATATGCAGAATTTCGCGCTGCTGAGGGCGGTCGGCGAGCTTGGGAAAACAGTGCTGCTGAAGCGCGGCCTCTCGAATACGATAGAGGAACTGCTTCAGGCCGCCGACTATCTGCTTGCGGCGGGAAAGAGCAGGGTCATACTCTGCGAACGCGGCATCCGGACCTTTGAGACGGCGACAAGAAATACGCTTGACATCTCGGCCGTGCCCGTGCTTAAGAAAAAATCGCATCTACCGGTCGTGGTGGACCCGTCCCATGGCACAGGCGTATGGGACCTCGTCTATCCGATGGCGCTCGCCTCCGTTGCGGCCGGCGCCGACGGCCTTATAATAGAAGTACACAATCAGCCCGAATGCGCGCTCTGCGATGGACAGCAGTCCATCACCCCCGCGCTCTTCGATAAGCTGATGCGGCGAATAGAGAAAGTGCGCGAAGCCGTGCGCGAATAGTGGTAAGTAAAAGTATTGACAGGAGCGCCAATGATGGAAGACATTAAAAGCATCAGAGAAAAGATCGACGCAATAGACGACAATCTCGTCACGGGTTTTGCCGAGCGCATGAAGCTTGCGGAGGCTGTGGCCGGATATAAACGGGAAAACAATCTTGCGGTCATGGACGCCGCGCGCGAGCAGGCTATTATAGATAAGGCGATAGCGAAAGCGCCCGCGGACCTCAATGGCGAGGTCAGCATACTGATGCGCACGCTGATGGCGCTGTCCCGCGAGCGTCAGCGCGAACTCATGCTATCCGGAGAGGAAGCGCTTTTGCCGCCTCCGGCGGCGCACAAGACGGAAAACGTGAAGTGCGTCTATCAGGGAGTGCCCGGAGCATGGAGCCATCAGGCGGCGGCGAAACTCTTTCCGGACGCGGGCCTTTTGCCGGTAGACTATTTTGACGATGTCTTTACGTCTGTCAAAGATGGCGCGGCCGATTACGGCGTTGTGCCTATCGAAAATTCCCGGACGGGCGCCATTGGCGAGACCTATGACCTGCTGCGTAAATATAACTGTTACATTGTCGGCCGCACGTGGATAGATATCCGGCACTGCCTGATGGCGAAGCCGGAAACGGAGTTCGCGGATATTCGTGAGGTGCATTCGCACAGCGAAGGCTTCAGCCAGTGCAGAAGCTACCTGACGGGCCGGAACTGGGATCTGATGAACAGCAGCAATACGGCGGTTGCCGCGAAGAAGGTGCGCTCTTCGCCGGGCAATACGTCCGCGGCCATCGGTTCGCGCGCGGCAGCCGAAATCTACGGGCTTGCCGTGCTGCAGGCGGACATTATGGACCAGGCGGACAACCGGACGTCCTTTGTCGTCATTGGGCGGGAACCCGAGTATGATAATGAAAGCGACCGCATCTCGGTGACGTTTTCGCTGGCGCATAGGTCGGGTTCGCTCTGCGAAGCGCTGATGCCGTATATGGCCGCGGGCATCAACCTCGCGCGCATAGAATCGCGGCCGGCTTCGGCGGGCAGTTTCCGCTTCTTTGCCGAGATAGAGGGCAATATCCTCGATCCCGTCATGATTGACGCGCTCAGGCACGCGCTCGCCGTCACGGAGTATTTCGAAGTTATCGGTTGTTACAGCGTAACGGAGTGACGTATGAAGATAGTAGTAATCAACGGCCCGAATTTGAATATGCTCGGTAAACGGGAACCCGGCATATACGGAAGCGAAACGCTTGACGCCGTCAATGAGTGGCTTGCCGCGGAAGCGCGGGCGCTCGGCGCACATCTCGAATTTTTCCGGAGCAATATCGAAGGCGAAATCGTAACGGCTATCCAGGACGCCGACTCCTATGACGGCATTATCCTGAACGCGGGGGCGTACACGCATTATTCCATCGCCATCAGAGACGCTATCGCTTCGGTGAAGACGCCCGTGGTGGAAGTCCATCTGAGCAATGTCCATGCGCGCGAGGAATTCCGGAAGAAGTCCATGATTGCGCCCGTATGCGCCGGGACCATTTCGGGCTTTGGCAAGGCGAGTTACAAACTTGCGCTTTTTGGATTGATTTTTTTAGAAAAAGATAGCAACTCGATAACCATAAAATAAGGATAAAAGATTTGACTAAAGTCTAATTATTTGAGAAAATTGTTAGCGGAATAGCTATGTGAGAGTAGCGATACCACGTTGAATAAAGTAGTGTTATCAAACTAAAAGGAGGGTTATAACATGAAAAAATTATTAGCAGTCATTCTGTGTCTGGTCCTGATCGGGAGCCTTGCGGCCTGCGGCGGCGGGGACAAGGACAAGGACGCGGGTGACCAGGGCACGACAAAAGGCGATACCATTTATGTTCTCGGTCCGACGCCGGACCACGGCTGGACGGCTCAGGCTGGTACGTATGCGGAAGCCAAGGTGAAGGACATCAACGCCGAAGGCAAGTACAAGGCCGAGTATATCCCGGCTTCTTCGGGTGAAGAGCAGGTCGACCAGGTCAACAAGATCATCGCCGACGGCAATGCGGCGGGCGTCGTATTCTTCGCGCTTGAAGACAGTGCGAAGGCAGGGCAGGAAGCTCTGATTACGGAGAATATCCCGTTCATTTCCTTTGACCGTATCATCGAGGGACCCGACAAATCGGCCATCCTGAACTTCTCGGGCGACAACTGGGAATGCGGCGCTGCTATCGCGTACTGGCTCCAGCAGAAAGGCCTGAAGCCCGGAGACACGCTCGTAACGCTGATCGGCGACAACGGCACGGTATGCTCACGCCGTCAGGAGGGTTTCCAGGAATTCCTCACCGGCACGCGCGAATACCACGACAAGGCGACGGGCCAGACCTACAAGACCACGCAGGTATGGGAACAGAAAGACATCGACGCGCTGCAGGCCAAGTATAAGACCGTCTGCAATTGGAGCGCGGACGGCGCCTATCAGTACCTCGAGCAGACCATCAAAGATATTACCGCGGACGCAAAAGCGGCCGGCGGCAACCTCTATGTCTACTCAATGGACGATGAAATGACGTTCGGTTTCATGAACCTCCTCGAAGGCAATGCCATTGACAGCGCCACAAAGACGGACCTCGAAGGTCTGAAGCTCTACATCTCCGCTATCGGCGGTATGCAGGAACTCTATGACGTCATGAGCGGCGCGTCTTCGCAGGCGAAGGTCGCGGATCAGTACTTCGACGACATGATGTCCGTCTACTTCTCACCGAAGATGATGGACAGCGCTATCAACTACATGATCCAGTACCTTGACAACACGGATTGGACCTATGCAGTCGGTGACGGCGTATACGAACCCGTTTGGATCGTTGACCGCAACAATGTCAAAGATTACGAAGGATTCACAGGCCACTGATAAGAAACTGTTACCTACGGGTCGGCGGGAATCCGCCGGCCCGTAAATCTCTGCTCAGAAAACGGGAAGAATAGGCATATGAACATTCTTGAAATGAAGAATATTTCTAAGGATTTCGGCGGTACGAAGGCCCTCTCCGACGTGGACTTTTCCGTCGAGACGGGTGAGATACACGCACTGCTCGGTGAGAACGGCGCGGGAAAATCTACCCTTATGAATATCCTTGCCGGCGTTCTTTTTATGGATTCCGGCAGTATTATTTTTGACGGGGAGAGCTGCCCCAATCCCACTATCAAGCAAATGGAACGGCTCGGCATCGCGTTTGTCCATCAGGAACTGAACGTGGTAAACGATCTTACCGTCAGCGAAAATATATTTCTGAACCGCGAAATTGTCGGGAGGCTGCGCGGCTTGAAAAAGAAAGAGATGACAGAGCAGGCAATGCGGCTCTTTGAAGACCTCGGCGTGGATATTGATCCGGCGGCCGAGGTCAGTACGCTTACGACGGCGCAGAAACAGCTGCTCGAAATATGCCGCGCTCTGTACACGGATGCAAAGCTGCTCATACTCGACGAGCCGACGACGGCTCTCAGCAACGATGAGATAACGCATCTGTTTAAAATATTGAGAAAACTGAAATCCGAGGGCAAGACCTTTATCTTTATCTCTCACAAGATGCCCGAGATTTTTGAAATATGCGACCGCTACACCGTTCTGCGGAACGGAATGCTCGTGCAGGCAGGAATGATAGCCGAAACAAATCCCCGCGAGGTTACGAGTATGATGGTCGGCGAAGAATACGCGTACAATGATGTGTATGAGGAGCATGACCTTGGCGACACGATTCTTGAGCTGCGTGATTTCAGCGGCCAGGGGTTTGAGTCGGTGGATCTCTCTCTGCGAAAGGGCGAAGTGGTCGCGTTTACGGGGCTTGCGGGCTCGGGCGCGAGCGAGGTGCTGCAGGCGATGTTCGGCGCTCTGCCCACTCTCGGCGGCAGTGTGGAAATCCACGGGAAGGACGTCCGCGGGAATATCCATGCATTTATGAAAAACCACGTGGGCATGCTTGCAACCAACCGCAAGGAGAATTCCGTCGTTCCGGATATGTCGGTGCTTGAAAACACCTATATAGCGGAGCATACCTTGTCGCGGAAGCGCCCGATGATACATAAGAAGCGCGAAGTAGTGAAATATAACGGCCTGAAGTCCATGCTCGGCATCAAGGCCGCGAGCCATGACGACCCCATCACGTCCCTCAGCGGCGGCAATCAGCAAAAGATATTCCTCGCACGCTGGCTGAACACGCAGGCGGACATCCTGCTCTTTGACAATCCCACGCAGGGCGTGGACGTCGGCGCGAAAGAAGAAATATACAAACTCATTATGCAGTTTGCGTCCGAGGGCAAGACCATTATCATCAACACGCTGGAAATACCCGAAATCAAAAAGGTTTCGGACCGGTGCGTGGTATTTTACGAAGGGCGGATACTAAAGATATTCAGCCACGACGAGATAAACGAGCGTGACGTCATGCTCTATTCGACAAACGCGGCGGCGGCAGCGAAGTAATGAAAGGAGAGATACACAAGCATATGGGGAATAACACGTCAAAAAAAGACTTCCGGGCACTGGCGGTAGTAGCAAACATATGGCGCAATTATAGTTTCATATTTATATTCGTGATTATCGTCATCGGCTATATCATTACGATCAACACGACCGGGAAGTCGTTCAACTGGGGCCATATCTCCGCGATTCTCGCAAGCCAGAACACGGTCATAGTCGGTACGATGGCGCTCGGCATGGCGCTCGTCATAATAACGGGCCAGATAGACCTTTCCGTCGGTTCGGGCCTCGTGCTTTGCAGCGGCGTGACGGCTATCGCGTTCAACGCCACGAACAGCATTCCGTTGACGATTTTAGCGGCCCTGTTCGCGGGGTTTGTCTGCGGGGCCATCAACGGCATCTTTGTCGGTATCGCGCATATGCCGCCGTTTATCGTAACGCTCGGGACGATGCTGATTTACCGCTCGATCTCGCTCTACTTTGTCCGGCAGATACCGCCGGAGCTGACGGGCTCGTCGAGCAGCCAATTCTCAATGAGCAGCGAGGACGCCGCCGGCAACGCCATCCCGCAATACGAGACGCTGAGAATGCAGTTCGGCACGGGAAGCTTAGACCTCGGCATCATCTCGATACCCTATATCACCTTCCTGTTCATCGCCTTGGTCATTCTCTTCGTCATTATCTCGAAGAATACGAAATACGGCAAGAGCGTCTACGCGACGGGCAGCAACGAGAAAGCCGCCCATCTCGCGGGCATCAATACGCAGTGGGTGAAAATCTCCGTCTTTATTATTACGGGCCTGATGATGGGCGTCGCGGCGTTGATACAGATTTCGAAGATCGGCAGCGTGACGCCGGCGCAGACGGGCATGAGCTATGAGATGTACGCGATTGCGGCGGTCGTCCTCGGCGGCATCAATATGGCTGGCGGGCGCGGCAATATGCTCGGCGTGCTCTTTGGCGCGCTGTCGTATACGGCAATCAGCTTTATCATTCAAAGCATACCCGTCTTTACCCCGGATATTCAGAACACCTTCCAGGGCATCGTGCTTATCCTCGTCATACTCGTCCAGACGGCGGGCCCGGCCCTGCGCGAACGCTTTTCGCGGCGTCGCAGCGTGCGGAAGCCCGACAAGGCGGTAACGGAATAAATTATAGCGTAATAACAGCAAGGAGAAATTTTGTCATGTATAGAATAGGGATTATCGGGGTCGGCTTTATCGGGGCGGCGCATATCGAGGCCCTGCGGCGCTTCGGCAACAATGATGTCGTCGCGCTTGCGGACAGCGCGGGAGCGGAGGAAAAGGCGAAGGCGTTGAATGTGCCGAAGGGCTACGCGGATTACCGCGAGCTGATTGACACGGAGAAGCCGGACGTGATTCATGTCTGCACGCCGAACCAGAACCACTATGAAGTTGCGATGTACGCGATGGAGCGCGGCATACACGTGCTCTGCGAGAAGCCACTCGCGACGACGCTTGCGGAGGCCGAAGAACTGTGCGCCGCCGCAAAGGAGTACGGCGTGCTCACGGGCGTAAACCTTATCAACCGTTTTTACCCGCTCGCCTACGAAATGCGCGAGAAAGTGCGCGCCGGAAATGTCGGCCGCATCTTTACCATACACGGCGCATATCTGCAGGATTGGCTCTTTCTTGAAACGGACTATAATTGGCGGCTTGAGCCGGAACAGTCCGGCATATCGCGCGCGATAGCGGACATCGGCTCACACTGGTGTGATTTGATGGAATTTGTGACGGGCCAACGCATTACCGCGGTGATGGCCGATCTCGTGACCTTCCATAAGACACGCAAGAAGCCGCTGAAACCCGTTCAGACCTATGCAAACATGATGCTTACGCCGGAGGACTATACGGATGTGCCGATCACGACGGAGGACTATGCGGCCTTTCTCTTTGAGACGGACGGGGGCGCGCACGGCAGCTGCATGATAAGCCAGGTCTTTGCGGGCAAGAAGAACCAGCTCGTCCTGAATATCTCCGGAGACAAGAGCAGCCTTACGTGGGATTCCGAGGATTCAAATACGCTGTGGCTCGGGCGCCGCGACGGGCCGAACGAGGTCTACGCGAAGGACCCGTCGATACTCTCGGACGGCACGCGCCGGTGGATGGACTATCCCGGAGGGCATGTCGAGGGCTATCCCGACGCCATAAAACAGGACTTTAAAGCATTCTACCGGGCGCTCGACGAAAAGAACCTTTCGGGCGGCGACTTCGCCGATTTTGAAGCGGGCCGGCGGGAAATGCTGCTCTGCGAGAAGCTCGTCGAGAGTTCGAGAGAAAGACGCTGGATAGAGGTTTGAGCAGCCGTACCGAATGGGAAATACGGAGAAAATGGAGGCGAAAGATGAAACTCGGTTTGATGTCCGCGATACTGCCGGACCTGACGTTTGAAAAGGTGATCGACTACTGCGCCGAAACCGGTTTTGAATGCGCGGAGATATGCTGCTGGCCGAAGGGCAAGGCAACGCGCCGTTACGGCGGCATCACGCATATCGACATCGAGGCGGCGGACGCGGAGAAGCTCGCGTATTATGTACATTATGCGAAAGAGCGCGGCGTGACAATCAGTTCGCTCGGCTATTATCCAAATCCGATGGACGCGGACAAAGAGGCCGCCGACAAGGCGCGGAAGCATATCCGCAAGCTTATCGACGCGTCGGCTGCGATGGGCATCGGCCTTATCACGACCTTTATCGGCAAGGACAAGAATTTGACGGTCGAGGAAAACCTGAAGCTGTTCAAGCGCGTCTGGACGCCGATAATGAAACACGCCGAGCAGAAGCGCGTGCGTATTGCCATAGAGATCTGCCCGATGCTGTTCACAAAGGACGAGTGGCCGGGCGGCAACAATCTCGCCGCCGCGCCCTACATCTGGCGGCAGATGTTTGAGCTTGTGCCGAGCGACTACCTCGGGCTGAACTGGGACCCATCCCATCCTTACCTGCAGGGCATGGACAATGCCGCCCTCGTGCGCGAGTGGGGGGACAAGATATTCCACGTCCACTTCAAGGATATCCTTATCCGCCAGGACAAACTGAACGAATACGGCGCCTTCGCCTATCCGGCGCTCTGGCACTTCCCGAAGCTACCGGGCCTCGGCGGCGTGGATATGCCCGCCTTCGTTTCCGCCCTGAACGACATCCGCTACGACGGCTATGCCGTCATCGAAGTCGAGGACAAGGCCTTTGAAGGCTCGCTTGCCGACATCAAACGCGGTATCGAACAGAGCTACCGGTATATGCGGACGCTGGTATAGCGCCGGGGTTGGTGTTGGAGTTTTTATCAGCGCCTACCAGTTGAGTGAGGCCATTACTCTATTATCCAGTTTGTGTATTTCAGTAACACCAAGTCCGCCGTAGAGGCCTTTATAGCCGGAGTTTTGGAAAGTGGCATATTCTTCGTTTAGGTTTGTCCAAGCGCTATGACCTCTTTACGCGGGTCGCCGTTTTGAACAATCAGGTAACAAGCGTAGCGACTCAATGCGTAATCGGTTATTTTGCGTTCTGTACCACTGCCGATATTGACCAATTTACTGGCGTCAGTAAAATGGTTCAATGCTCAATCGAATAAATGTTCAATAACATTTTTTTGAGTTGATGGCTTGAAAAACACCAGCGACATAGTATATAATGTTCGTTGGTCACGCGCCATTAGCTCAGTTGGATCAGAGTGTCTGGCTACGAACCAGAAGGTCGGGAGTTCGAGTCTCTCATGGCGTACCACGAAAAGCCCCTTGAAATTTCAACGTTTCAAGGGGCTTCTGCTATTTATTTTATGGAAATGCTTAGGCGAAAAATGCTCCAAATTCACCCCTATTTCACCCATAGATGTGGGACCAGGTGTGGGACTGTTTTTTTATCGCCGTCGAGGTTTATATAGTTTTCGCATTTTCGTCCCTCTGCATGGCGGCGCAGGGAAAGCCGGAACAAACAAAAAGCTCACGCAGGGAAGCTCGGCGAGAGCCTGAACGGGTTCATTAACCGCGCCATCACGGAGACGGTCGAGCGGGACAATGAATAAAACATTTGACACAACTCCTGTTTCGTAATACAATGTATGCACAGAAAGAGAGGCGATTACTATGGCACCGAAGACGAAAGTAATCAATATTCGCGCGACGGAAAACGAATACGAACAGATACAGAAATTTGCGGCCTTTCAGGGCGTCCCTGTGTCGTCCCTTGTCCTTGATAGTGTGTGGGAACGCATAGAGGACTGGGAAGACATAGAGGCCATCAAGGAGTATGAAAGGGACAAAGCGAACGGCACGCTCGAATTGATACCGTTCGAAGATATTTTGGCGAGGTCTGAAAACTGATGTCGTACCGGCTTATGTTTTCGCGCAAAGCGGAAAAACAATTAGATGCCCTCGACGGCTATACGAAAAAACAAATTAACGCATACCTGCGAAAGAACGTCGCCGGGAGCATGAACCCCCGCGAGCATGGCAAGAGGCTATCCGCGAACCTCGCGGGATATTGGCGCTATAGGATAGGCGACTACCGCGTCATATGTGAAATACGCGACGACAGTTTAACGGTGGTTGCCCTGCAAGTCGGCCATCGAAGCAAAATATATTTTTGACAGAGGCATAAGATGGTTGAGCTTGCCAACGCAAGAGCCGAAAAAGGCATATTGTAGAAAAAGCTCGAAGCGATGAGCGGCGTCAAACAGTCCGTAATAGCGCGCATGGAAAAAGGCCATACAAGCCCGCAGCTTGACACGGTGATGAAAGTTCTCGCCCCGCTCGGAAAAGCTCTTTCTATCGTCGATTTGCCAAGGGCAAGAAAATAGTTGCCGCTAAAAGGCTGATTATGATACTATAATGGCGTAGGGAGACCGGGCGGCCCGGATGGGCGGTCAAAAGAGTACCCTATACGGAAATAACAACGCCTGACGGGACGCCGCTGGGCGTTTTCCTTACTTGACAGATATAAAGAGATTTCGGAGTTTACACGGAAATTGAATCAGACCCCCGATTTTCTTTTATGGTTGTTTACTCGCTATTCCGGAACTTCTATCCCGCGCGACCTCGCTTCCATTTTTAATTCGGCTTCTGCATAAGATAAACTGTCTGTCTCATCAACGAATCCTGTCATCCCCCAACTTAAATTATTGTAATATGTGTCAATTTGCTTTTCGGTCATCTTATCACCGCCACCTGCTTCAATAATTATATCGGCAGCACCTTTAAAAAAAGTGGTCGCCATATGAAATGTGTTATCAGAACCTACGCTTCGATAATTGGAATCATACTCTATGTCTGCCTCAATATTCTGGACTGCCCGTGCTGCGTCAACTACCACCTGTGCATTTTCTGCCGTCCAATCAGTTGACATATTGCTGACCGCCGCATTTAAGGCCTCACACGCCGCAGACATAGCCGCATAGTATTCTTCAAAGTTATCATAGACAACAAGGTCAGGGTTCTCGTTGACATCTTCATCTTCTGCGTTAATGGGAGTTTCCTCCGTGGTATCGATTGGTGTATCAACTTGTTCGGTATTACCACACGCTCCGAATGCTATTGTCATAGTGATAACAAGTGCTATAATAAAAAATCTTTTCATTCCAATGCCTCCTTCTATGTACATTGAAAGCTATAAAATACATACCGCTATTGCGGCTAACTACCAAACGGCTTCATTTTCTACCAAGGTACAATCAATGAATGTTCCTTTTTCAAACGCACCCTTAAATAATACATAGTCGCCATTCTTACCGAATCAGCTATTTCTTTTCCAATTCGACTTCTCCATATATCGTTAATTCGATATGGTATCCTGCCTTTATTGAAATTGTTTTTGATTGTCCGATTGTCGTAAATTCTGCGATATAAGAATAATCCTCGTCATTGCTGTTATTTACAAGTGCAATCTTTACGTTGCCGCTTTTGCTTGTTGCGGTGTATTTCCCTGCGGGGACATAGTAGTCGATATATTCCCCGTCCTGTTTCCCGTATTGCCCGACTTGCCCGTCGCGAAGGATGATTGTATTAGAATTAGAACTTTTATCCTCGGTTGTAGATGATAATGCTTTTCGGGACGTATTATTTTTGTACTTATCCAAATTGTCCATGTCGTTTAGGACATTTTTGTAATTGTAAGGTTCATAACCTTGCAAATAGCATTCTATCATGTTCCCTTCCATTATCTTTTCTTGAGTGAGTTCACTTTTTGTTCGCACAACGACATCCATGTTGATACTATAAATTGAATCATCAGCGTTGGCATATATGTAAAAATTGTGGCCGTCATAATCAAACCAATACCGCTTCCCGTTGTACCAATTATCCATTGAGTGAATTTCGTCAATGTCCTCCTGTTCAATTCCGATTTTCGACAAACAAGAGTTGAGGTCGTTCTGAAATGTTTTATCTAAATTCACAATATCGGTCGGCTTTTCATCTTCAATAGGTTCATCCATAATAGGCTCTTCTTCTATAGTATCGGAAGTTTCTTCTATAGCATCAGCCGGATTATCTACCTGCCCGCTACCACACGCGCCGAAACTGATTGCTATAATGATAACAAACATTGTAATTAAAAATCTATTCATTTCAATGCCTCCTTCTTCATACATTGAAAGCTATAAAATATATGTACCGCTATTGCGGTTGACCATATAGAGAACACTACCGAGACCAGAATTGTTCATAGAATAAAAAATGGACATCCGCTCCGGTCGCCAAACCAACAATGCCTTACATGAAACCATCGTGTGAGCAGATGCCCATTTTGGGGTTCCATGTAAATCTTCCCGAAAGAAAAAAGCATATTGGTTTGGCACGTCTATTATCTACGTCCTTCAGGTTCAAGCACTTTGATTTACATAATAAATATTACGGTTAATTATATGCCTGTGTTTTTGGGAGTGTGAGAGATATATGGCTATTATACTTTTTCGGCTGTGACCGATATATTACTTGCTCCGTCACGTCCCCCCTGCATTCGGCCAAACTCAAACATTAGAGTACTACCAAGGTTTAGCCCTGCCATACTCTGATACCTGAACCAGAAGGTCGGGAGTTCGAGTCTCTCATGGCGTACCAATAAAAAGGGGCTACTGCAAAGCGGCCCCTTTTATTATTGGTCTATACGATAGTGACGAAACGACCGACGCCACCTCTCACACAATGCTGTACCCGTTCTCCCGCAGGGCGGCGAGGGCGGCGTCATAGGAGGCGCTTTTCAGGAAGATATAGTCGGTGTTGTAGGTCGAGACGACGAATACGCTGATGCGCCGCTCGGCGAGTATGCCGGATATTTTGGCGATAATGCCTATCAGGCTGAAATCCAAGATGCCGCTTATCTTGAGCCCTCGCCAATCCTTTTCAATATCCGTTGCGTCTTCGGGAATGTCGGCGGCGGCGCATACCAATGAAATCTCGTCATCGGTGCGGGATAGAAATACGAAGTCCCGGCCTAAATCGACGTGGCCGGTCGACGCAAGCTTGCATACCGCGAAATCGCCGTCCAATTGTTTGAGTTCCATATCCGCCCCTTCCCCTTTTTATCTTCCCGCTCCCCTATGATATATTACATTATACCAAAGGCGTGATATACTATCAGGAGTGTTATGGCAGGTATGAAATCGAGAAAACGAAAAACGAGGAAAAGACGGAGCGGGTTCGCTTCCGCGCTTATCAGGCTTTTTAAGATAGTATGTACACTTTCCGCGCTTGCGGCGCTGTTTGTGTTGTTTACGAATATCTACGTGGTATGGTCCGTGAAGGACCGCATAATAACGGTCGAGGAAGCGGCGGCTCTGGCGCGGACGCAAAGCGCGCCGCAGTGCGTCGAGGTACTCGGGGCGGCGGTTTACGGAACGCGCCCGAGCGCCATGCTGCGCGACCGGCTCAATACGGGATTTGAACTCTACAAAAGCGGGGCGGCGCCCGTGCTGCTCTTCTCCGGCGATAACGGAACGGTCGAATACAATGAAGTCAAGGCGATGCGCGCCTACGCGCTTGAGAACAGCGCCGCCTACGGCATTCGCGAGAGCGACATCTATCTTGACCATGCGGGCTTTTCCACCTATGAGAGCATGTACCGTCTGCAGCAGGTTTTCGGCGCGGACAGCGCCATTGTCGTCACACAGAAGTATCATCTCTACCGCGCGCTCTACACGGCTGAAAAGCTCGGCATAGACGCATACGGCGTGGCGGCGCCGCCGCGCGAGCCGGGGCAATTCATGCGCGATGTGCGGGAAGTGATTGCGCGGACAAAGGATTTCTGTTATGTGCTGTTCGATGTACCGCCGAAGTACCTCGGCGATCCCGTAGAACTGACGGCGGGCAACGGGCAATAAAATTTCCGGGACACGCATACTTGACATCAAATTCATGTAATGGTATTATGTGTATGACATGAAGAGCATGATAGATGAACGCCCCTCAAAGGGCGGCTAAGGTACTGCGATACGATAATGAACAGCGAAAGAGCAAAGCCGCAGCGCAGGCTGTCCCGGCATCTTGTGGACCGCGTCGCGCCGGCCATAACAGAAAAAAAGAAATATGCCTTTATCGGTATCAGCGGCGGCGCGGGAACCACTACGCTCGCGCTCGCCTTTGCCGCGTATCTCGCTGCGGGAGCTTCGGGACGGGCTGCGGGCGCGGGGCTTTCCGGCGACCTCCGCACAGGGGAAGCTGCGTTGACGGCCTTTGTCGAACTGTCCGATGACCGGCGCCCGCCGGCGGGCTTCACCTATGACCGCATCGGCATCGACAAGCGGTTCGCGGGCCGCGAGTACACCTCATTTTACGGGCTTATCGCCGCAGGCAGGACGATTCGCGGCGAGCTGAATCCTGACGCGGGCGTCAATTGGGCGCTGCGGGTCCCGGGCGAGCGGACGGAACGCTTAGACACAGCGGACTATATACGCCTTGCGGACAATGCGCGCGGCGCCGCCACCGTTTGTGACGTCAGCGGGAGCTTCGGGAATTTCCGCGCAAACGATGACGAGAGAGCGGATATGCTGCGCGGCGTTATCGGGGACGCGGACAGGATAGCCGCGATAGCGGACCCGCTGCCATCGGCTTTGATGGCGGACCCCGTCCGTCTCGACCTGCTTCGCGCGCTCGAGGCTTCGGGCGCCACTGTCGTATGGATCGTGAACAAGATGAACCGCGGCGTGAACAGAAAGGAATTGTCGAGGTTTCTCGGCGCGCGGGACCCCGTTATTATTGAGGCGATAGACGCCGAGGATATTTACGCGTCCGAGTATTCGTGCGAAACGGTGTACGAGCGTCCGCGCGCGGCGGAGCGGCTCAGGGAATGCTTTGAGCGGCTTGCCTCTCAATAAAAATATGGCCAAAATGTAATACACTTTTAACGTAGTTGGTTTACCCGTGAAACAGGCGGTTGCTATAATATAAGGTAATTGCGGGGAAAACGCGGCGTTTGGGGAACCTCCGCAACGGGCTTGTAAATGTGGCGCGTCAGCGCAAAACAGACAGGATAACACATGATAGAATACGTAAACGTTACAAAAAAATACGGTGAGAATATCGGCGTCGAGGACGTGAGCATCAAAATAGAAAAGGGTGAGTTCGTCTTTCTCGTCGGCCCGTCCGGTTCGGGGAAATCGACCTTTGTCAAGCTGCTTTTGAAACTGCTTGAAGCCGACAACGGCCATATCTATTTCAATGGCTACGACGTCACGAAACTCTCGAACCGGGAAATCCCGAACCATCGGCGGAGTATGGGCATCGTCTTTCAGGACTTCAGCCTGCTCCCGAAAAAGACGGTGTTCGAAAACGTGGCGTTTGCGATGGAAATCCTGCGCAAGCCGCGCAGGGTCATACGTCGGCAGGTGCCGCAGATGCTCGACCTCGTCGGCATCAGTTCCGAAGCGAAGAAATACCCGACGGAAATATCCATCGGCGAACAACAGCGCGTCGCCGTGGCGCGCGCCATAGTCAACAACCCGTCCGTGCTTATCGCGGACGAACCGACGGGAAATCTCGACCCGGAAACGGGCTGGGAAATCATGCGGCTGCTTGAGCAGATAAACAAGCGCGGCACTACGGTGCTCATGGTTACGCATTCAAGCGAAATAGTGAACGCTATGAACAAGCGCGTTATCGCGATTCGGGACGGGCGGCTCGTCCGTGACGAAAACGAGGGGAGCTACCACCCCGAAGACGACGGAAATACCAAAGACGACAAAGGACTTTTTACGATATGAATACAAGGGTGATTACCGCGTTACGACAGGCGCTCAGGCAGATTGGCCGGAATCTCACGATGACGATGACGTCGCTGTTCTCTATTACGGCAATACTGCTCATACTCGGATTTTTCTTCATTATTATAGTCAATATCAATTTCATGACGCAGGGCATTCGCGACAGTTTCGATACGGTGCAGGTGAATTTGCTCGAAACGACGACGCAAGAACAGGCCCAGACCATGATTGCCGACTTGAAGAAGCAATCAAACGTCGCCTCGGTCGTCTATCAGACAAAAGATGATGCGCTTGCGCATTGGAAAGAACAATGGGGCGATCAGGCCGATATACTCGATCGGCTGCCGTCGAACCCGCTCCCGAATTCCATTATCGTTACCGTAAAGAATATTGAAAAGGTCGATAAAATCGTCACGTACGCGGAGGCCATGCCGGGCGTCGAGAAAATCACCTATTCGAAGGACACGGTCAACAAGCTTATCCGCATTACGAACATTATACAGATCGTCGCGTTGGTCCTCATTATCTTCCTGCTGTTCATCTCCATTATCGTGGTCTCGAACACGATAAAGCTCACGGTCATGGCGCGCGGGCGCGAGATAATGATAATGAAATATGTGGGCGCGACGAATTGGTATATTCGCGGCCCCTTCCTGTTTGAAGGCATAATACTCGGGCTTCTCGGCGCGCTCATATCCGGCGTGCTCGTCCTCGTGATCTACCACCTCATCGTCAGCAAGTATGGCGTCAATGTGGTTATGATAATGTCGTCCGGCCTCATTTCCGAAAGCACGATGCTCGAAAATCTGACGGCGATATTCGCAGCCCTCGGCATATCCATCGGCGCATGCGGCAGCATCATATCGATGCGGAGGTTCCTCGATACATAAATTATTCCAAAACATTTCACAGAACCAATGTTTAAGCCACACAAAAGGCGGGTATCATAATGAGTAGAGGAATACAGTAAAACACCGGAAAATGAAGATGTTTAGAAAAGTAACGATAGTATCAATAGCCTGTATCATGTCGCTGACGCTTGTCTGCGGTGTGCCCGCGTACGCGAAAACAGCGAGCAGCATCAAACAGGAGCTTGCGGAGTCCCAACAGAACGAGAAGGACGCGAAGGCCGAATATGAGGCGAAGAAAAAAGCCGAAGAAGCAATCAAGTCCGAAATCAAGACGCTGGAAAAGCGCATTAAGTCAACCGAAAACGAACTGAAGTCGCTTGAAAAGGATATAGCGGCCAACGATCAGAAAATCGAGGAAACAGAACAGGAAATCGTCGAGATGGAAACCACCGTGCGCCGCCAGAACGATGACCTGAACGCACGGCTGCGCATGATGTATGAGAGCGGGGAGGGCTCGTTGATTGAGGTCCTGCTCGGTTCCGCCGACTTGACCGACTTCCTCGGCGGGCTTGATATAGTCAAAAAGATACACGAGTACGATATGCAGGTGCTCGACGAAATGAATATTCAGCTGAACAAGATCGAGCAGAAAAAAGCGGAGCTCGTGGATATGCAGCAGCTATTGGATACGCACAAGAAAGCGCAGATACAGAAACGGGAATCGCTCGCCGCGGACAAGAAGAAGCTTGCGGCCGCGGAAGCGAAGGCGCATCAGGAGACGGTGGAGGCGCAGGAAGATCTTGCGGCTGCGCAGAAGGAATCAGACGCCCTCGAAGCGGAACTGAAAAGTTATACGAGTACGCAGACCTGGGGCGGCGGCAAGCTCGGCTGGCCCGTCATCGGGCGCGTCACTTCCGAATACGGCTATCGCATTCGCCCGAATTTCGGCTACCGGCAGCTGCACAGCGGCATAGACATCGCGGCGTCGACCGGTACGCCCATACGCGCGGCCGGAGACGGCGTCGTCTATTCGGCGGGATGGAAGGGCAGTTACGGCAACGCCGTTATTATCGACCACGGCAGCGGCATTATGACGCTCTACGGGCATAACAGCAGCTTCGCGGTCAGCAGCGGTCAGTCCGTGAAGCGCGGCCAGGTCATCGCGTACGCCGGAAGTACGGGAAACTCCACGGGGCCGCATTGCCACTTTGAAGTCCGTGTGAACGGCACACCTCAAAACCCGAGGGGCTGGCTGTGACAGACCGCGCCGTGGAAGCGGCAAGGGTCGTAAACGAAATACTTGACAGAAGGGGGTTTCAAGATCTCGCGGCGCGGGCTGAATTCCTCTCAAAAAAACCGAAACTGACCTATGATCCGTTTCTTCTTCCCGATGTGGAAGAAGGGACGGATACTATTTTTGCGTCGCTCAAGGCCGGTGAAAAGATATGTATCTACGGCGACTATGACGTGGACGGCCTGATGTCGTCCGTGCTTCTGTACGGGTTTCTCGGCTCGGTGGCCCGGAGGCTCGGCTCGGAATCCGAACTCTATTGGTATATCCCGTCCCGCATGGACGAAGGCTATGGCCTGAATGAGGACGCGCTCGCTTCCATAGCGGAGAACGGCACGGGCCTCGTCATTACGGTGGACTGTGGCAGCGTATCCCGGAATGAGGTATCGTTCGCGCGCGAGCGCGGGCTGAAAATCGTCATTACGGACCACCATGACTGCGACGCGGAACGCCTGCCGGACTGCCCGCTGATCGACCCGAAGGCGCCCGGCTCGGCCTATCCGTTCAAGGGCCTCTCCGGCTGCGGCGTGGCGTTCAAGACAGCGCAGGCATTGCGGCTTCGATATTTCCCGGCCGACGAGGATCTCCGCGCGGAGCTGAACGCCATGCTCGACCTCGTCGCCGTCGCGACCATTGCCGATGTGGTGCCGTTGATAGATGAAAACCGCACGCTTGTGAAGTACGGGCTTGCGGAGCTGAACGCGCGGCGGCGCGCCGCTTTCTCCGAACTCTCGGCCGCCATCAAGCTGAAAGGTGAAATCACCTCGTATAGTGTCGCCTTCGGCATCGCGCCGCATATCAACGCCGCTGGCCGCATGGAGGACGCAGAACCCGTGGTGAAGCTCTTCGTCTCGGAGGACGCGGAGGAGCGGGCCGGCATCATATCCGGCCTCGTCCGGAACAACGTGGAACGCCGCGCCGTCCAGGACAAGGCGTTCGAGGACTGTGTGAAGATAGTGGACGGCCGGGACAAGGGCGAACTCTTTCTGCTTATCCGCCCCGAGCGCGTACACGAGGGTATAGCCGGCATCGTCGCGGGGAAATTGAAGGACGCGTACCACCGCCCCTGCGCCGTCCTGTCCGAAGAACATAAAGAACACAAAGGGGACGGTTCTTTTTGTGCTATGCTGAAGGGCTCGGCGCGCAGCATAGCGGGCGTGGACATTATCGGTATGCTGCGTTCACACGCGGAGCTGTTCGTGAAGCTCGGCGGCCACGCAATGGCGGCGGGATTTACGCTGCCGGAGGCAAACGAACAAACGCTCCGCGACGCGCTGAACGCGGATATGGACGAACTCGTCAGCGGGAACCCCGCGTTGCTTCGGCCTTCGGTACGCATAGACGCTGAAATTTCCGCATCGGAAGCGACTATCGAACTGGCGGCGGCCATAGATGCCTTCGAACCGACGGGAGAGGGAAACCCGCGGCCGCGGATCGGCGTCAAGGACGCGCAGGTAGCCGACGTTCGGCGTATCGGCGAGGACGGCGCGCACATCAGCTTTACCGCGGACGGGCTCAAATGTGTATTCTTCAGGGTCCCCGATGAGGCGGGGGCGCGCATTTCCGACGGCGCGCGGCTTTCGCTTGCGGGCCGCCTCAACCTGAATACGTGGAACGGCGTCACGACGGCGCAGCTTATCGTCGATTCTGTGGTATGATAGATGAGAAAGATGACACGCATACGTGCTTACATAACGGAGTTGAAATATGACCTACAGGCCGAAATATGCAAACAATGAGACCGACCTTTTGTTCAAGGCGATGCGCACGCTCGAAAGCGACGAGGACTATTACCGGTTCTTTGAGGACCTCTGTACGATAAACGAACAGCTTGCCCTTGCGCAGCGCTTTACGATAGCAAAAATGCTCTCCGAGGATCATACCTACCAGTATATCGAGGAAAAAACGGGCGCGAGCACGGCCACCATCAGCCGCATCAACCGCTTCCTGAAATACGGCGCCGAAGGCTACCGCGCCGCCATCGACAAACTCAAAACCGACTCTCAGCCGTAAGGCTCTTTTTGCGGCTCGAAAATCCTGCTATAATAAATTATCTGAAAAGTATAGTGCTTCTCTTGCTTCGACAGCGCCATCCTTTATTACGACGCTGAAGCGGCAAATAAAAGGGGGATTTTGGAAAGGAGTCGCATATGTCGGAAACAAATGTAGTCGTCAAAAAGCGGCAGGGCGTCAAGGATATTCTAACGAGCAAGGTCGGCGTGCTGTCCGTCGTCGGCATGTTCTACGCGATGTGCTGCGCCGGCGCTTTCGGTATCGAGGAGATGATTCCGGAGACGGGCCCCGGCCTTACCATCGTCATGCTTATCGTGCTGCCCTTTGTCTGGGCGCTGCCCTATAGCTATATCTGCGCGGAACTCGGTTCCGCCCGCCCGGTGGAAGGCGGCAATATTATATGGGTCAAGGAGGCCCTCGGCGAATACTGGTTCGGCATCATGGTATTCGTGAACTTCATCTGGGGGCTTGTCGCGAACACGGAATACGTCGTCCTCGCCGTCAGCTACCTCGGCCAGCAAATCGACATGAACGAGTGGCAGGCCTACGCGCTCAAAGTCGGCATCATCCTTATTTTCTTCATTATCAACGTACTCGGCATCAAGCAGGTCAGCTTCGTCAGCACGCTTATGTCCGTCCTCGTGCTCGGCGCCTTTATTATGGTGGCGGTGTTCGGATTCGCGAAGATGGAGTCCGACCCCTTCGTGCCGTTTATGAGCGATGCGTACGACGGCAACGTCTTTATGACGCTCGGCGCGGGGCTCGGCATCGGCATCTGGATGTATTCGGGCTTCGATGAAATATCGCTCGTCGCGGGCGAAATCAAGGATTCGTACCGCGTCATCCCGAAGGCGCTTATGATAGTCATCCCGCTGATGATACTCACCTACGTGGTCCCGACCATCGCGGGGCTCGGTGCGGTCGGCGATTGGGAAAGCTGGACAACGGAACCCGACGGCGTCGGTTATCACACGGTCTTCGAAGGTTCCCCGGCCATCTTCGGCATACTGTTCATCGTTATTGCCATTGTCGGACAGTGCTCTATCTATAATATGTGCGTAGCGGTCGCCGCGAGGGCGTCGTTGATTCTGTCCGACGAACATTTCGGCCCGAAGATACTTGCGCGGCTTTCGAGCAAGCGCGGTACGCCGTGGGTGAGCCTGCTCGTCGTCCTTATCGTGACAACGGCGCTGCTCGGCACGCCGAACCATCCGCTGAAGTTTGAATTCCTCGTGCTCGTGGACGTGTTCTTCACCGTCATCGTCTGTGCGCTGACGGTCATTTCCGCAATAATTCTGAAGCGGCGCATCCCGCCCGAGGAGGTACCGTTCAAGACGCCGGGCGGCAAGCCGATGCACAATATCATGGCGGGGCTGTGCCTGTTCTTCTGCGTCGCGATAGTGATTCTGAACGGTACGGATTATTTTCTCGGCGGTTACTTCGTCATGCTGCTTATCCCGGTGTTCTATGTTATCGCAAAGTGGGTCTGGAAGGGCACGGCGGTCAACGAGCCGCAGCTCTACCCCATCAACCCCAAGTCGAAACTCGGCTTTGGCGATGTGAAGAAAATCGGCGGTTACTTTATCGGCTT
>JAITEX010000014.1 GCA_031281765.1 Eubacteriales Family XIII. Incertae Sedis bacterium
TATGGGGTATTTGCCTAAACATTCGTCATTGCGAGGAGCAAAGCGACGAAGCAATCCATTTTTATCATGCTTATGGATTGCTTCGCTTCGCTCGCAATGACGTTTTGCGGAAACTCGAGCATTTTTTTTTACTTATCCAACTCCTTAAAGTGAAAGCTCTTGCGGCCTTCGGCGTAGTCGGAGACGATCTGGCCGGAGCCGTAGAGGCGGTATTTGTAGGTCTGCAGGCCGTCAAGGCCGACGGGGCCGCGCGCGTGCAGTTTCCCTGTGGCGATGCCGACCTCGGCGCCGAGGCCGTAGCGGTAGCCGTCCGCGAAGCGCGTAGAGCAGTTCCTATAGACGCCGGCCGAATCGACGCGGCTCATAAACTGTTCGGCAGCTATGTCATTTTCCGTCACAATACAGTCCGTATGGTGCGAGCCAAAGCGGTTGATATGCGTGATGGCCTCATCTATAGTAGCGACCGTCTTTACGGACACGATATAGTCGAGATATTCCGTGCGGAAGTCCTCGTCCGTCGCGGGCTCCACTCCGGCGACGATACTGACTACACGTTGTGTTCCTTTGACGATTACCCCGGCTTCGCGCAGCGCACGCTCAAGCTCCGGCAAGAATGTTTCCGCGACATCTTCATGCACGAGTACGGTTTCGACGGCATTGCAAGCCGCAACGTATTGCACCTTGCTATCGAGGATAATGGGCGCTGCCTTTGCGATGTCCGCGTCCCTATCGACGTAGATATGGCAGATGCCGTCCGAATGCCCCATCACGGGTATATCGGAATGGGACATGATATATCTGACGAATTCGTTTGAGCCGCGCGGGATGATAAGGTCGATGCTCTCCGCGCATTTCAGCATTTCGGATATTTCCGCGCGCGTAGTGATAAGCGAGATAAACCCGTCCGGCATTCCCGCCGAAAGGCCCGCTTCATAGATGCTGTCGAACAATACGCGGTTGGTGTGCGCGGCTTCGCTGCCGCCTTTCAAAAGGGCGCAGTTGCCGCTCTTGACGCAGAGCGACGCAATCTGCACGAGGGCGTCGGGCCGCGATTCGAAGATGACGCCGATAACGCCGATGGGGCAGGTCACCTGTTCGAGGATAAGCCCCTCGTCAAGCTGCCTTTTTGCAAGCAGCCGTCCCGCCGGATCGCTCAGCGCAATCAAATCACGTATGCCGCTTATCACGTCCGCGAGTTTGTTCTCGTCAAATTTCAGTCGCTTCAGGACAGGCTCCGCGATACCGGCCTTTTCCGCTTCCGCAAGATCCGTCTCGTTTGCCGTAAAAATTTCCGCTTTATTCGCCTCAAGCGCTTCGGCCGCGCGAGCGAGCGCCGCGTCGCGGACGGATTCCGGTAGCGCCGCCGCCTCAAAACTCCGCATTTTCGCGTAGGCTGCTATTTCTTTGACCGTGTTCATGTTTCGTCGTAACCTTTCACAATAATGAGTACCCGTTTCGTGCAATCAATCCCCGACCGTATACCCGCTCTTTTCATCCGCATAGAGGCTGTACAGTTTCGAGTACAGCCCGCCCGCGGCCATCAGTTCATCGTGGCTGCCGCTCTCCGCGATGCCGTCATCCGTCAGCACGAGTATCGTCTTTGCGCTTCGGATCGTCGTAAGGCGGTGCGCTATCGTCAGCGTTGTGCGGCCTTTGGCGAGCATGGAGAGTGATTTCTGGACAATGCGTTCGCTCTCGTTGTCAAGCGCGGAAGTTGCTTCGTCGAGAATAAGTATCGGCGGGTCCTTCAGAAAGACGCGCGCGATGCTTATGCGCTGCTTCTGTCCACCGGAGAGCTTGACGCCGCGCTCGCCGACGGAAGTATTGTAGCCGTCCGGCAGTTCCGATACGAAACCATGCGCGCCCGCGAGCTTGGCCGCGTACTCTATCTCCTCGTCCGTTGCGCCGGGCCGTCCGTATTCGATATTATCGCGTATCGTGCCCGAAAACAGGTAGACATCCTGTTGGACGACGCCGATATGTGAACGCAGTGACTGGGTGGTCACGTCGCGGACATCGCGCCCGTCCACTTTGATGGCGCCGGAGGTGACGTCATAGAAGCGCGGAATCAGATTGCAGAGCGTGGTCTTGCCCGAACCCGACGGACCGACGAGGGCAATGCTCTCGCCGGGGCGTATGTGCAGGTTGATGTCCGTCAGCACGTCTTCGTTCGCGTCGCCGTAACGGAAAGAAGCGTTCTCAAACAGTATGTCGCCTTCCACGTCCATCAGTTCCTCCGCGTCCGGCTTGTCGTGTATCTCGACGGGCTCGTCCATCACTTCGATAAAGCGTTCGATGCCCGTCATGCCGCGTTGGAACTGCTCCGTGAATTCGACGAGGCGGCGCACGGACGCAAGCAGTATGACGACATAGAGCAGATAGGCGATGAAGTCGCCCGCGCCTATCTTTCCGTACTTCATAAAGAGCGCGCCGCAGACGACAACGGCTATATACATGATGCCGTCGAAGATGCGCGTGGTGCTTTGGAAAGCGGCCATGCTCTTGTATGTTTCCTGCTTGACATCGAGAAAGGTCATATTGCCTTCGTCAAATTTTTCTCTTTCCACGTCTTCGTTCGCGAATGATTTGACGACGCGCACGCCGAGCAGGCTGTCCTCGACCTGCGAGTTGATTTCGCCGAGCTGGTTGCGCGACTTCTTGAACGCGGTACGCATCCGGTTCGTGAACCTCATGCTGCACCAGACCATCAGCGGTATTATTGCAAAGATGATGATCGTCAGTGGCACATTGACCGTACAGAGAATCACGAAAGCCGCCGTGATTTTGATGAGGGCGATATAGTATTCCTCGGGGCAGTGGTGCGCGAACTCCGTCACGTCGAAGAGGTCCGTCGTAATGCGGCTCATCAATTGCCCGACCTTCGTCCCGGCGTAGTACGAATAGGAAAGCTCCTGCATATGCGAGAAGAGATCCGTGCGCATATCGGTTTCGATGCGCGCGCCCATCATGTGGCCCACGTAGGCCATATAATAATTCGCGGCCATATCGATGACGCGCAGAATCAGGTAGATGCCGCCGCATATGGCTATCGCGCGAATCGTAAGCCCCATAATATCGTTCGTCGCGAGGTCCGTCAGGTAGCGCACGATAACGGGCAGCACGATGTCGCAGAGCGTCGTCAGCGTCGCGCAGAGCAGGTCGAGCACCAGCACCCGCCAATACTTTTTAAAGTAGGGGATGAAGCGCTTTACAAGATAGGTGGTTTTGTGTGTATTGATAGCATTCGTTTCCATACCCTTATTATATACCAGAACCGTATTAATGCTGCTCGTTTATGCGGTATAATATAAAGGTTCGGGCAGTTTGTGCAATTACGGAGGACTCCATGGCGGCTAACAGAAATGAATATGTAAACCCCCTGACGCAGCGATACGCGAGTGCGGAGATGTCGCGGATATTTTCCCCGGATATGAAGTTCCGCACATGGCGTACGCTGTGGATAGCGCTCGCCGAGGCGGAGCGCGAACTCGGCCTGCCGATTTCGGCCGAACAGATAGAGGAACTGAAAAAATACAGGGATGACATCAACTACGCCGCGGCCGAGGCGCGCGAGCGCAAGGTGCGCCATGACGTGATGGCTCATGTACACGCTTACGGACTGCAGGCTAAGACGGCCGCGCCCATCATACATCTCGGGGCGACGAGCGCCTATGTCGGTGACAACACGGATATTATTCAGATGAAGGAGGGCCTGCTGCTGCTGAAAAAAAAGCTCGCGTGGCTTATCTCGGATTTGAACAAATTTGCGCTGAAGTACAAGGACGAGCCGACGCTCGGATTCACGCAGTTCCAGCCGGCGCAATTGACGACCGTAGGAAAGCGCGCGGCCTTGTGGGCGCAGGATTTCTACTATGATTTACGTGATGTCTCCGCGCTTGCGGACGGACTGCCGCTGCTCGGCGTCAAAGGCACGACGGGCACGCAGGCGAGCTTTCTCGAACTCTTTGACGGGGACGCACGCAAGGTGAAACGCCTCGAACAGCTCGTCGTCAAGAAGCTCGGCTTCAAAGAGGCCGTTATAATATCCGGCCAGACCTATACGCGCAAATTCGACAGCAAGGTCCTCGCGGCCCTCTCGGGCATAGCCCAGTCCGCCTCGAAAGCGGCGACGGATATAC